>JBFFWJ010000496.1:0-3095 GCA_041570315.1 Longimicrobiales bacterium
GCTTCCTCGGCCGCAGCGGTGGACGCTGATCGATCACGACGCCGACCTCCTCGCGCGGATCGACCTGCCGGGGGACGGCGTCGACGTCCGCACGGTCCGGGGCGACCTCGCCGGCGAGGGGCTCGCCGGCCTCGAGGGGGCCGACCTCGCCAGCGCGTCCGCGCTGCTCGACCTCGTGTCGCCGGGGTGGATCGAGGCCCTCGCGGACCGGTGCGCCGACGTCGGGTGCGCGGCGCTCTTCGCGCTGACCTACGACGGGACGATCGAGTGGCGGTCGGGCTCGGATCCCGACGACGAGCTCGTGCGGGCCTGGGTCAACGCCCATCAGCGGCGGGACAAGGGGCTCGGGCCCGCTCTCGGCCCCGGAGCCGGCGCCCTCGCGCGCGAGGCCTTCGAGCGTCGCGGCTTCGACACCCGGATCGCGTCGACGCCGTGGGAGCTCGGCCCCGAGCACGGGGAGATCGCCCTCGCCCTCGTCGAGGGCTGGGCCTCGGCGGCAGCCGAAGAGCGGCCGGAGGAGGCGGCCGTCGTCGACGCCTGGTCGGCGCGCAAGCGCGCTCTGGTGGCGCGCGGACGCTTTTCCCTGGTCGTGGGGCACGTCGACGTCCTCGCGCTGCCCGCGGACACGGTCCGGGCCGGGCATCGCCCGTGACCCGACGCCGCCCGCTCGTGGGCGCGGCGGCCCGTGCAGCGATCAGCGTCGCGCTGCTGGCCACCGTCGCCGCGGCGCTCGACCCCTCCGCCATCGCGGGGCGCCTGGCGGGGCTGCGGGTACCGTGGGTGCTGCTGGCGCTCGCGATCTCGGTGCTCCAGGTGGTCGTGCTGGCGTGGCGCTGGAGGTTCACCGCGGGCAGGCTCGGCATCGACCTGCCGTGGGGCGCCGCCGTGCGCGAGTACTACCTGGGCGTCCTGCTCAACCAGGTCCTGCCCGGCGGCATCGCCGGAGACGTGTCGCGGGCCTGGCGTCACGCCCGCTCCGAGGCGCCCGCCGGCGCGGCCGTGCGCGCGGTGATCCTGGAGCGTGCCTCGGGCCAGGTCGTGATGACCTCGGTCGCCGCGCTGTCGCTGCTCGCCCTCCCGATCGCCTGGGGCTCGGCCGCCCGCTCGCTCGGTGCGCTGGCGCTCGTCGCGGTCGGCGCGCTGGGGCTCGTCGCGGTGGTCGGCCTCGTGGCCCTGAGGCTGTGGATGCGCTCGGCCGGGTCCCTGTCCGGCCGGATGTGGGCGGACACCCACGCGGCGCTGCTCCACCGCGACGCGCTGCCGGCGCAGCTCGCGAGCGCCCTGCTGACCGTCGGGTCCTACGTCGCCGTGTTCCTCGCGGCCGCCCGCGCCGTCGGCGTGGACACGCCCGTCGGGCTCCTGCTCCCGCTGGTGGCGCCCGTCCTCATGGCCATGCTCCTTCCGGTGACGGTCGCCGGATGGGGGCTCCGCGAGGGCGCCGCCGCGGCGCTCTGGGGCCTCGTCGGGCTCGCCCCCGAAGACGGCGTCGCGATCTCCGTGGCCTACGGGCTCGTCGTGCTCCTCTCCGCCCTTCCCGGGCTCGGGGCGCTCATGCCGATCCCGAGCGGAGGTCGAGGTCGAAGAGGACGTCGGGACCGAGGGCGAAGTGGCGGCACGGAGGCCGCAGGGCCTGGTCCAGGCTCGCGATCGGATCCAGGGTGATCGAGGGGCGGCCCGACCCGATCAGGAGGGGAGCGACCGTGACGTGCAGCCGGTCCAGGAGCCCCGCCGAGAGGAAGCCGGAGACGGTCAGCCCTCCTCCCTCCACGAGGATCCGGTTCAGCCCCCGTGCGCGGAGCTCCCGCAGGAGGGCCGCGAGGTCCAGCCCGCCCCGATCGGCCTCCGGCACGAAGAGCTCTTCGACGGCTCCCACGGCAGGGTCGGCGCCACCCGGACCGCGCCGCACGACGAGCGTGGGCGCGGCGCCGTCGGTGAACACCCGGCGGCCCGGATCCAGCCGCCGACCGGGGTCGAGCACCACGCGCACGGGATCCTGGCCGCGGACCTCGCGCACCGTGAGCCGCGGGTCGTCCGCCTCCACGGTGCCCGCACCCACGACCACCGCGTCGACGAGGCTCCGCACGCGGTGCAGTCGCAGGATGTCCGCCGGGCCGGTCACGAAGTGTGACGCCCCGGCCTCGGTCGCGATGCGCCCGTCCAGGCTCTGGCCGAGCTGGCCCACCACCAGCTCGGCCGGAACGCGCAGCGGCAGGTAGATGTCGAAGACGTCCCGCGCGTCTGCGGTCGGCTCGCTCGAGGCCTCCCAGCGCCCCGAGTCCCGGACCTCCACCCACACGTCCGGCGCCTCCGCGGCGAAGGCGCGCACCGAGCCCACCACGGATCCCGGCGTCAGCGCCCGGACCAGCTCCCAGGCGCGAGCTTCGTCGATCAAGTGGCTGCCCCGCCCGGGATCGGGCCCGTCAGGCGATCGAGCGGGAAGTCGCGCGCGTCGAGGAGCACGTCGGCCAACGCCCGTCCGTAGTGCTCGAGCAGCGTCCGGCCCAGCTCCGCGGTCGCGAGGCGGGCGTCGCCCGTGACGCCGTCCGGGTTCAGGTCGGTGGCAAGCCAGGCGAAGGAGGCCTCGCCCTCGGGACCGAGGCGCCTCATCGCGCCCTCGAGCTCGGCGCCGAGCGAGGGGAAGTCGGCGATCGCCCCCCTGCGCACGCGCTCGGGGTGCAGGTGCAGCATGATCGAGGTCTCGAGGGCTCCGCCGTGCAGCCCGTGGCGCCACTCCTTCTCGGGCAGGTCGAGGCCCTCGGGCCGACCGAGCCGGAAGTACGAGGCCTTGACGACGAGCATGCCGAGCGCGCGACGCAGCTCGAGCGCGGCGGCCTCCATCGCGTACCGGTTGCCCCCGTGACTGTTGGCGAGCACGAGCCGACGCACACCCGAGCGTGCGAGCGACGCGCCGTGGGCTCGGATCAGACCGACCAGCTCCGCGGGCGCGAGGCTCAGCGTGCCCGGCGAGCCCTCGTGCTCCGTGGTTGGGGTGGGCGAGCCGACGATGTGAATTACCGAGGATGCCGGACGCGGTTCGTCACCTGCATCGTCGCTCGTGTCCTCTTCTCGTTTTTCCTCGGACCGATCGTCGTGAA
>JBFFWJ010000497.1:0-3078 GCA_041570315.1 Longimicrobiales bacterium
CCAGATGCGGGCGGCGCCCGACGTCGCGCCGACCGTGCGGCCGATCGTCGTCGAGGTCGTGAGCGTCCCCGAGCCCCCGGAGCCGCGGCCGGTCGTCGTCGAGCCGGTGCCGCTGACCGGCGCCCAGAGGCTCTACGGCACCGTGACGACCGTGAACGGGGCGGAGCTCACGGGGTTCCTGCGCTGGGACCGCAACGAGGGCAGCACCGTCGATCTCCTCGACGCCAGCAAGCCGCGCCGGCGCGGCGGCTCGAGCATCTCGGGCATCCGCTTCGGCCACGTCGACGCGATCGACGTCACCGACCGCCGCTCGGCGCGCTTCACCCTGAAGTCCGGGGAGCGCATCGAGCTGGACTCCAACGCCAGCGACCTCGGCACGGGCATGCGCGCGCTGATCGTCGACCAGGGCGACGGGGACGTCGCGGAGCTGCAGTGGCGCGACCTGCAGCGCGTGGACTTCGAGGAGCCCGGAGCGCGGAAGCCCTCCGAGAACCGCCTCCACGGGACGCTGACCACGCGGACCGGGATGCGGTTCACCGGCTACGTGACGTGGGACGTGGACGAGATCTACTCGACCGACGTGCTCGACGGCGATCTCGACGGTCGACGCATGGAGATCCCCTTCGGCGAGATCCACACGATCGAGCGGCACAGCTCCTGGGGCGCGCGGGTGACGCTGCGCGACGGGAGGTCGATGATCCTCGAGGACACCAACGACGTGGACGCGTCGATCCGCAACATCTCGGTCTCGGATCCCGCGCTCGGCCAGGTCCTCCTCCACTGGAACGACTTCGACGTGGTCGAGCTCCACGGCTCGAGGGACGAGGCCCTGACTCCGTTCGATGGCGGGCGCCCGCTGCACGGCACGGTCGTCACCCGGGGAGGGGACGCCTACACGGGCGAGATCACCTGGGACGACGACGAGGAGTTCACGTGGGAGATGCTGAACGGCGATCTCGACGACGTCGAGTTCAGCGTCGAGTTCGGCAACATCGAGCGCCTCGAGAAGGCGGGCTCGGGGTCGGTCGTGACGCTGCGCGACGGCCGCACCTTCGAGCTGTCGGGCGGCAACGACGTGGACCGGGGCAACCGCGGGATTCGCATCCGCACCGACGGGCGCGAGTTCGAGGTCGACTGGTCGGACTTCGCGGAGGTCCGCTTCGGCCGCTGACGCCGGATCCCCCGACGTCGCCACCCCTGCCCGGCCCCCGCCGGGCGGGGGTTTTCGTTTCGCCTCCTCCCGGCCCAGAATGGTACGGTCCCCGACCCGCCGATCCCCGTTCCCGCCGGTCCAGACCATGCCCGCTCTCCGACGCCCCGGCCCCGCCACGATCGCCCTCGTCCTCCTGCTGGCCCCGCGCCCGCACGCCGAGCTCCTGGGGCAGGCGCCGCCCGATGCCGCGCTTCGCGTCGACGAGGTCTTCGCGCAGTGGACCTCCACCTCCTCTCCGGGCTGTGCGGTCGGCGTCACCGTCGACGGCCTCACGGTGCTCGAGCGCGCATACGGGATGGCGGACCTGGAGCACGGCATACCGAACACGCCGCAGACGATCTTCGAGGGAGGATCGCTCTCGAAGCAGTTCACGGCCGCCGCGGTCATGCTCCTGGTGCTCGACGGCGCGCTCTCGCTCGACGACGACGTGCGCGCGCATCTGCCCGAGGTCCCGGACTACGGGACGCCGATCACCCTGCATCGCCTGATGACCCACACGAGCGGGCTGCGGGACTGGGGGAGCGTCGCCTCGATCTCCGGATGGGGGCGCGAGCAGCGCAGCCACGACCACGACGACGTGCTCGACATCGTCAGCCGCCAGAGCGCGCTCAACTTCGAGCCGGGCCACGAGTACTCCTACAGCAACACCGGGTACAACCTGCTCGCCATGGTGGTGGCGCGGGTGAGCGGGACGTCCTTCGCCGAGTTCTCCCGGACGAGGATCTTCGAGCCGCTGGGCATGGACGACACGCAGTGGCGCGACGACTACCGCCGGATCGTGCCGGGCCGCAGCTCCGCGTACTCGACGACGGCGGACGGCGGGTGGGAGATCAACCGGCCGATCGAGCACGTCCACGGCAACGGGGGGATCCTCACGACGGTCGGCGACCTCGCGATCTGGAACCGGGCGCTCACCGACGGCCGCCTGGGCGGGGACGAGTTCCTGGCGCTCATGCACCGCCAGGGACGGCTGAGCGACGGGTCGGAGATCGTGTACGCCGGCGGGCTCCGGGTCGAGGACTTCGCCGGCGTGCCCTCGATCACCCACACGGGCTCGACCGCGGGGTATCGGGCCTTCCTCGGGCGCTACCCCGAGCAGGGCCTCGGCGTCGCCATGCTCTGCAATGCGTCCAACGTGTCGACGGGCGGGCGCGGCGGCGCCGTCGCGCGGATCTACCTGGGAGACGCGGCCTCGGACCCCGTGCCGCCCGAGCCCGTGCCGGTCGCCGAGGCGTCGTTGCGTGACCTGGCCGGGCTCTATCGCGACCCGGTGACGGGCAGCACGCGCCGCCTGGACATGGGGTCGGACGTGCTGGTCGACGGCGGCGCGAGACTGATCCCGAGGTCGGAGCGCCGCTTCGCCCGGGGCGCGAGCGGCCAGGAGTACGTCTTCGCGCCGGACGGCCGCTCCTTCGGCGTGGAGGGCTGGCAGTACACGGATCAGCGGTACGAGCGCGTCGAGCCGTGGACGCCGAGCGCGGCGGAGCTGGGTGCCTTCACCGGCACCTACCGCAGCGAGGACTCCGAGACGACCCTCGTCGTCCGCGCGCAGGGCGGCGAGCTCACGGCATGGCAGCGCCCCGACGACACGAGAACGCTCGAGCCCGTCTACGCGGACGGCTTTCGCGGCCGCGGCTGGACGATCCGCTTCCGGCGGGATGCGTCCGGGCGCGTCGTCGCGCTGTCCCTGAGTCTGGGCCGGGTCTACGACATGCGCTTCGAGCGCGTCGGCGCGTAGGGGGCTCGGGCCGGAGTCGGCCCGTAGCGGACCGGGGCCGCGACGAGGTCATCCCGCCTTGGCCTCGCCGTGCCTCCCCACGCCCGGTGTGCACCAAACATCGGTTGCACGCCACTAGCGCCGGCCC
>JBFFWJ010000498.1:0-3045 GCA_041570315.1 Longimicrobiales bacterium
AGGCGCTCGAGGCCGAAGGCCCGCGCGGGGCCTTCGGGATCTTCCGCGGCGCGGTCGGCTCCGAGCGCGCGCTGGCGGCCCGCCTGGGCGAGGATCCGAGGGTCGTCTTCGCCGAGCCGGACTACCTTCGGCAGACCACCGCGATCGACCCCCGCATGTGGGCGTTCTACAACCCGGGCGGCCTGTCGGTGGCGTACACGCGGGGCCGCAACAGCGGGAGCCCGGTGAGCTCGTACCTCTCCGTGGACGACGCCGACGAGGACAACGTGGAGGGCTACGCGGCGGGAGGCGGGGCGGTGTCGATCGCGAGCATCGACACCGGCGTCCAGCTCGACCACGCCGAGTTCGGGCAGGCGACGATCGTGGCGGGCTGGGACTTCTTCGACAACGACGCCGACCCCTCGGACAGCAACGACCACGGAACCCACACGACCGGCACGATGGCCGGCGACCGGGTGGGCGTCGCGGGCGTCGCCGGGGCGGCCTCGAACGTGACCGTGTACGTGTACCGGGTGTGCGGGTCCATCGGCTGCCCGACGTCGGCGATCGTCAACGCGATCTACGCCGCCACCGACGCCGGTGTCGTCGCGATGAACCTAAGCCTCGGCGGGGGCTCCCTCAGCCAGAGCGAAGCCGCCGCGATCCAGTACGCGACGAACAACGACGCCCTGGTCATCGCGGCGGCCGGCAACGACGGGACGAGCACGGTGAGCTGCCCCGCGTGCGACCCCAACGCGATGTCGGTCGCGGCGAGCGACTGGCTCGACCAGCACGCGTACTACACGAACTGGGGCTCGGGCCTCGACATCATCGCCCCCGGCGGTGAGCTCTACTCGAACACGACGAGCGAGGCCGGCATCTGGAGCGCCGTGCGGGGCAACGGATACGCGTACTTCCAGGGCACGTCGATGGCGACGCCGCAGGTCACCGGAACGGCGGCGATCGTCGCGTCCGCGACGGGACTGAGGGGCGCCGCGCTGCGCGCGCGCATCGAGAGCACGACCGACGACCTCGGCGCGAACGGGTACGACACGCAGTTCGGCCACGGCCGGCTCAACTCCTACAGGGCCGTCACGAACAACACCTTGAGCGAAGGTCCGCCCCCGCCGCCGCCGGACCCCCTCGCGGCGAGCTTCACGTTCTCGTGCGACCTGACCGTGTGCGACTTCGACGGCGGCGGCTCGACCGGCGAGATCACGGACCATACGTGGTCCGGCGCGTTCGACGCCTCCGGCCCGACGGCCACGCACGACTTCGGCGGCACGGGAGAGTTCGACGTCACGCTGACCGTCTCCGACGGGTCGGGCACGGACAGCGCGACGCAGACCGTGTCGTGCCGACAGCGCGGCCAGAGGGTGCGATGCAACTGAGGGGGTGAGCGAGCCGACCGAGCTCACCCGCGCGCTCCGCCAGGCGGCGGCCGGCGACCCGGCCGCCGCCGAGCGCGTCTGGTCCGCCGTCTACGACGAGCTCCGCCGGATCGCCCACCGCGAGCTTCGCGACGAGGCGGCGCGCACCCTGGAGACGACAGGCCTCGTGCACGAGGCCTACCTCAAGTTCGGTGCAGGGCAGGGCATCGACTTCGAGAGCCGGCGGCACTTCTACGCGACCGCGTGCCGAGCGATGCGTCAGGTGCTCGTCGACCGCGCCAGGTACCGCCAAGCGAAGAAGCGAGAGGCGGCCCGGCATCCGGTGACCCTCGACGAGGCGCTGGCCGCCGACCGCCCCCGGGACGAGGAGCTCGTGGGCCTCGACGAGGCGCTCTCCCGCCTCGAGGACTTCAACGAGCGCCTCGCCCGCGTGGTGGATTGTCACTTCTTCGGCGGGCTCACCTTCCGCGAGACCGGCGACGTGCTGGGCACCTCCGAGCGCACGGCCGAGCGCGACTGGCGTCGAGCCAAGGCGTATCTGCGACGGCTCATGGAGGTGGACGGGACGGCGGACGGGGGCTGAGCGCCGACCGACGCCCCCCGGAGGAGGCGACGCGGCCGGGTCGCGGGCTCCCATCGGTCACGCCAAGGTCGGCGGTGAATCCCGACACCCGCCCGGGAGGGTGTCGGACCGCCTACTGCCTCACCCGATCCCGTGCTCCAACCTCAGCGACTCGATGCGGCGGCGGACCGCTTGCACGGAGGGCTGCGCGTCCACGTCGGCTTCCTCCCAGATCGTGACGAACTGCGAGTAGAAGGCGATCGCCTCACGCACTTGCCCGCGGGCCTCGTGCAGCCGGCCGAGCTCGTAGTGGGCGAGCACCCAATCCTGCTGGGCCTCCCAGCCCAGCTCCATGTGGCCGAGCACGGCCTCGTACGCCTCGATCGCGCGGTCCACGCGCCCGGCGGCAACGAGGGCCCGCGCGAGCCCCGCCGCGGTGAGCCCGTCGACCCGATTGGCTCGCGCGCGCTCGAAGAGCGGGACTGCCGAGTCCGCGTCGCCCTCCGCGAGCGCGATCTCTCCCCTCAGCAGGTCGCGCGCGGCCAGATCGGACAGGTCCTGCTCGCTGAGCACGGGCTCCATCGCATCGAGGAATCGGCGGGCCACGTCCGGCCGCCCGGCCCGGGCGTAGCGGGTTCCCAGGAGCCCGAGCCAGTAGGGCTCCATGTTGATCGAGTCCGCGATGGCCGACGCGATCTCCAACTGAGCGAAGTAGGCGTCGCTGCGCCCGAGCGACGCCATCGCCATGGCGAGGAAGATGCGGTTGCGGAGCTCGCTGAGGGGCATGCCCGTGGCGCCGTACACCGTGGCCGAGGTCTCCAGCGCCGAGACGGCCTCCCCGAACCGACCACGGTACATCTCGAGGAGACCGAGGGAGCGCAGCCCGATCGCCCGATTGCTCGGCGTGTTCGAGTCGATCATGCGCCGGAAGGTGAGCTCCGCCCTCTCGACGTCGCCCCGTCTCAGCAGGGTGTTGCCGTACTCGTGGTTCAGGTTGGCCCAGGTGAGAAGCGCCGAGTCGAGCGCGAACCCGCGCTCGTAGCGGTCGATCGACGCGTCGAGATAGCCGTTCGTGAATCCCCGCGAGAAGACGCGACCCGCCGCCCGCGCCGC
>JBFFWJ010000499.1:0-3034 GCA_041570315.1 Longimicrobiales bacterium
CCTCTCGATGATCGTACCGGCGGCGAGGGCTCCCATTCGGCTGCGGGAGCGCGGGCTGTCGACGATGCTCACGGCGTCGACGCCGGCGACCTTGAGGCGGCGGGCGGGCTCGATGACGGCCTTGGCGTCCCAACTGTGCGGGGGGATGATCTCGACCGAGGCCACGGTCAGGCCCCTCGCCAGCTTACGCCCCCACGCCGAGCGGGCCTCGAGCGGCACGGCGGCCGCGGGCGGGGGACCCTCCTCGGAGGCGCGCTCCACGACGTGGACGGAGGTGTGTCGGGGCTGCAGGGCGCTGACCTCGTCGCGCATCTTGCTGATGTGCGCCGGCGTCGTGCCGCAGCAGCCCCCCACGAAGCGCACGCCCACGTCGATCATGCGGCGGGCGTACTGGGCCATGTACTCCGGGCTCGCGAGGTAGATCTTGCGGTCCCGGACGGTTCGGGGCAGGCCGGCGTTCGGCTGCGCGGACAGGGGGAGCCCGGTGCCCTCGGCCATCGCCTCCATCGCGTCGAGCATCACTGCGGGGCCCACGGAGCAGTTCAACCCGACGACGTCGGCGCCCAGCGCGGTCAGCGCTTCGGCGAGCGTCACGGCGTCCGTGCCGTACGCGGTCTTCGCGTCCTGGCCGACCGTCATCTGCGCCACGATCGGCAGGTCGCTCTCGGCGCGGACGGCGCGGATCGCGCACTCGATCTCGCTGAGGTCCCCGAAGGTCTCGAGGACGAAGCCGTCGACCCCGGCTTCGAGGAGGCCCGTCACCTGACGCCGGAAGAGGGTGGCCGCCTCGTCGAGGCTGGTGGGACCCCATGGCTCGATGCGGACGCCCAGGGGACCGACCGCCCCGCAGACCTGGACGGAGCCCCCCGCGGCGTCGGCAGCCTCCCGCGCCAGCCGGGCCGCGGCGGCGTTGATCTCCTCCGTGCGCCCCTCGAGTCCGTACGAGGAGAGCTTGACCGGGTTCGCGCCGAAGGTGTTCGTCTCGAGGATCTCCGCGCCGGCCTCGACGTACTCCGCGTGGATGCCCCGCACCAGCTCGGGCCGGGAGAGATTCAGCTCGTCGTAGCAGACGTTGACGAAGACGCCGCGGCTGTACAGGAGCGTGCCCATCGCTCCGTCGAAGACGTGTACGCGCCCGTCGTCGATGAGCTCTCTCACGTCGTCGCGCCCTCCCGGTCGTAGCCGAGGTTGGGGGCGAGCCAGCGCTCCGCCTCCTCGACGGACCAGCCCTTGCGGGCGGCGTAGCTCTCGACCTGGTCGCGGCCGATGCGGCCGATGCCGAAGTAGCGGGCCTGCGGGTGCGAGAGGTACCAGCCGCTCACCGAGGCGGCGGGGGTCATCGCGAAGCTCTCCGTCAGCGAGACGCCGATCCGGCTCTCCACCTCCAACAGCTCGAAGAGCGTGCGCTTCTCGGTATGGTCGGGGCAGGCGGGGTACCCGGGGGCCGGACGGATGCCGACGTACGCCTCGGCGATGAGGGCGTCGTTGTCCAGCGATTCGTCGGGCGCGTACCCCCACAGCTCGGTCCGGACGAGCAGGTGCAGCCGCTCGGCATACGCCTCGGCGAGCCGATCCGCCAACGCCTTCACGAGGATCGCGCGATAGTCGTCGTGCTCGGCCTCCAGCGAGGCCGCAAGCGTCTCGGCCCCGACTCCCGCGGTCACCGCGAAGGCTCCGATCCAGTCGTTCCTGCCCGAGCCGACGGGTGCGACGAAGTCCGCCAGAGCCAGGTCGGCCCTGTCGCCCTTCGCGAACTGCTGCCGCAGGCCGTGGATCACGGCGCGCGGCTCGGCCCTGAGCTCGTCGGCGTACACGATGATGTCGTCGCCCTCGGCGTTGGCCGGAAAGAGGCCCGCGACGGCTGCGGGCTCCACGAGGCGCTCCCCCTGGAGACGGTCGAGCATGGCCTGCGCGTCGTCGAAGAGCGCGCGAGCCTGCGCCCCGACCAGCTCGTCCTCGAGGATCTCGGGATACTTGCCGGCCAGCTCCCAGGCCTGGAAGAACGGCGTCCAGTCGATGTGGGGGCGCAGCTGTGCCACGCCCACGTCGTCGAAATGGTGCACGCCGGGCGCCCGAGGCTCGGGTGGCGCGTACGCGCTCCAGTCGACGGGGTAGGCTCGCTCCCTGGCTTCGGCGAGAGACAGGAGCGCGCCGCGCTCCCGACGGGCCGCTTGCCGGCGGCGCGCGCCCTCGTACTCCTCCGCCAGCTCCTCCAGGAAGGCCGGGCGCCTGCCCTCGTCGAGCAGGGTGCCGACGACGCCGACGGCTCGCGACGCGTCGAGCACGTGTACGGTCGCTCCCTCGTAGCAGCCGTCGATCTTCACCGCGGTGTGCGCTCGGGACGTGGTGGCGCCCCCGATGAGGAGGGGGGTCTCGAAGCCGGTGCGCTGCATCTCCTTGGCCACGTGGACCATCTGGTCGAGCGATGGCGTGATGAGGCCGGACAGCCCGATCACGTCGACCCGGTGGGCGCGGGCCTCCTCGAGGATCTTCTCCGCCGGCACCATGACGCCGAGGTCGACGACCTCGTAGCCGTTACACTGCAGCACGACGCCCACGATGTTCTTGCCGATGTCGTGGACGTCGCCCTTCACGGTGGCCAGGAGCACCTTTCCCTTGCCGCTCGAGCCCGCCTGCTCGGCCTCGAGGTACGGGACGAGGTGCGCGACCGCGCGCTTCATCACCCGGGCGCTCTTCACGACCTGCGGCAGGAACATGCGCCCGCTCCCGAAGAGGTCGCCCACGACGTTCATCCCGTCCATCAGCGGCCCCTCGATCACGTCGAGCGCGCGTGGAAGCTCCTGGAGCAGCGTCACGAAATGCCGATCGAAACTGTCGCCCGAAGAGTGGGGTTTTCGAGCCGCAGCCACTTTTCGCGGGCCTTCAAGAGACACTTCGGCGTTTTCATATGCAGTTGAATACAATTTCAAGCATGCCATTATGCGGGATGTGATCTATGAAAGTGTGCTGCTCCGCAGACGCAAACAATATCACTCGCATGTGGCAGATTGGCTGATCGCCAAGATCGGGGAGC
>JBFFWJ010000500.1:0-3033 GCA_041570315.1 Longimicrobiales bacterium
GACGTCCGCGCCGGGCCCGTCGACGTTGGAGCCCCCGCCTCGGCCGCGCCCTAGCCGCCGAGGAGCCGCTCCACGGCGCCGACCAGGTCCTGGTCGGTGCCCACGCCCGTGTAGGCGACCTTCCCGTCGGCGTCGAGCATCACGACGATCGACGTCGTCGTCGCGTTGTACGCGCGAACCGCCGCGCCGCGCGCGTCCCACAGGTAGGGGTATCCCGGATCGTGATCCTCCAGGTGGCGCTTCACCCGCCGAACGCTCTGGGACACGCCGACCGCGACCGCGATCACGTTGACCCGGTCTCCGTAGAGCTCCTGGATCTCGTCCATCTGCGGCTGCAGCGCCTCGCACTGCTCGCACCACGTCGCCCAGAACTCGATGAGCGCCGGCCTGCCGGGCCCCGCGTAGTCGAGCAGGTCGACGGCCGCGCCCTCCAGGTCCTCGAGCGCGGCGCCGGGGCCCTGCGTGCCGAGCGCGAGCGAGACGCCGCCGGACTGGGCCCGGACGCCGATCGGAGCGGCCACGAGGGCGGCCACGAGCGCGGCCACGGGAGCGGCGGCGAGGACGAGCGAGCGAATCGGGGTCGTCGACATGGCGTTCCTCAGAGGTTGTATCCGGCGGTCATGAAGTAGTACTCCGCCATGGCCAACATGATCACGGCGGCGACCCTCTTCACCCATACCATCCACGCGCCCGAGCGCGGGAGCAACGCCAGGGTTCCCGAGAAGAGCCCCACCACCACGAGCAATGCGGTCATCCCGAGCGAGAACACGAAGAGGTAGACGAACCCCATCAGCCCGGCCCCCGTCGCGGCCACCCAGGTGAGCACCACCGCGAAGGCCGGAGCGCCGCACGGCGCCGCCACGACGCCCGACATCGCGCCCATCAGGAAGACCGCCCCGTACGACCCGCCGTCGGTGCGGCTCGCCCGCTCGAGCCACGCCCGCGGCACCGGCACCGGGATCACGTCGAGCATGGCCAGGGCGAAGATCAGGAGCAGGTTGCCGATCGCGGCCAACGCCCACGGGTTCGCGCTCACCGTCCCGAAGAGCTGGCCCGTCAGGCCCGCGATGGCCCCCAGCGTCGCGTACAGCATGGCCAGGCCGACCGCGTACGTGAGGGTGAGGCCGATCGTGCGCGACCTGGGCTGGTCCTCCCGGGCGGTCCCGGCGATCACCGCGCTCGTGATGGGGATCATCGGGTAGACGCACGGCGTGAGGCTCGTCAGGATCCCGGCCCCGAACATCGCGGCGAGCGCGAGCGGAGGGCTCGACGACAGGGCCTCGGACAGGCCGCCGGGCGGCTCGATCTGGAGTAGGCTGAGCGTGATCACGGTCAGGAAAAGTGGACCGGAACGGGCCCGCGGTCCAACCCCCCGCGCGGGCGCCGGGGGTTCCGTCCGGCGGACCCGGGCTCATCGCCCCGCCCGGGAGGCGCGGCGCCCGGCGCCGGCGCCGGCTTCCTCCCGCCCCCGCGCGCTTCCCGCGCCCCGGCCGAGGCCAGGGAGGGCTCTGCACGCGGAGGGGCGCCGGAGCGGTATATTCCCCCGGTCGTCGACGTCTTTCCCCGTTCGGCCAGCATGGATTCCCGACCCAGCGATTCCCGACCCGGCGGTTCCGAGCCCGGCGGTTCCCAGCGCGGCGGTTCCGGGCGCGGCGGTTCCGAGCCCGGCGCCCACACGTCCGTGGGCGCATCGAGCGGAGGCACCCAGAGCGGTGGGCACTTGCGCCCGGCCTGGCGCTTCCGGACACGCATGGCGTCCGGCCTGGTGGCCCTCGTCCCGATCGTCGTCACCATCGCGGTCCTCCGCTTCGTCTTCAACTTCACCGCCGGGATCCTCCTGCCGATCGTCGATCCGGCCTTCGAGACGTGGCCCGCGCTCGCTCGGGCCGGGATCTCGCTGGCGATCCTGGTCCTCGGCGTCTACCTCCTCGGCGAGGTCGCCACGAACCTCGTCGGGCGGCGGCTGCTCTCGCTCGGCGAGTCCGTCGTCCTGCGCGTACCCTTCGTCAAGGTCGTCTACTCGATCTCGAAGCAGGTCGCGGCGGCGTTCCAGGCCCGCGAGGCGAAGGCGTTCAAGTCCGTCGTCTTCCTGGAGTTTCCCCGCCCCGGCATGCGGGCCGTCGGCTTCGTCACCTCGCAGGCGCAAGACGCCGACGGCGTCGCGTACAGCACCGTCTTCGTGCCGACCACGCCGAACCCGACGACCGGGTTCCTGCAGATCGTCAGGCAGGAGGATCTCGTGCAGACGAGCTACACCGTCGAGGAAGGGATCAAGATCGTGATGTCCCTCGGCGTCCTGATGCCCGAAGAGGGCATCCCCTCCGGGGTCTGAGATGCGCGCCCGCCCCCTCGCCGTCGTGCCGGTCATCGCGTCGCTCGCCTGCGGGGGCGGGGCTCCACCCGCCCTCACGGTCGGAGCGGTCGCGTATACCGAGGACCAGCTGCTGGGGCTGTCGGAGTCGCGCAGGGAGGTGCTCGGCTACCTCGCCGCCTTCGGGCTGGCGGTCGCCGACTCGACGACGGCGCGGCTCGGCGAGCCACGGGTCGCCGCCTGGTCGGAGGACCGCCTGCTCGACATCCTGGCGGCCGAGCTCACCCTCGAGCGGAACGGGGTCGGTGACGACGTCCTGGAGGCCCACTACCTGACGAGCCCGCAGTGGGAGCTCGTCGTCCGCCACATCCTCTTCTTCAGCGAGCGCTGGCGCTCGCCGGACCACCGCGCGCAGGCCCGGGCCAAGGCCGAGCGAGCGCTGGAGGCGCTTCGCGGGGGCTCGGACTTCGCGGAGACGGCGGCGACGCTCTCCGAGGAGCCGGGCGCCGAGGGCCGGCAGGGGCTGCTCACGCCGGGCCGGGAAGGCTCCTGGGTCCCGGAGTTCTGGGCGGCCGCGCTCGCGCTCGACCCGGGTGGGATCAGCCCGGTGACGGAGACCCAGTACGGATACCACATCCTGCGCCTGGAGGATCGGCGCGTCGTTCCCTTCGCGGAGGCCCGCAGCGTGATCGCGCGCGCGGTCGCGCGTCGGATCGGGGACC
>JBFFWJ010000501.1:0-3026 GCA_041570315.1 Longimicrobiales bacterium
ACGCCGAAGTGGCGGATGGAACGCGCCGCTCCCTCCGCGCGCGCCGCCCTCGGCGGTGCGGACCGGCGGGGCGGCCCCGCCCGGGGCGCCCGATCCGAGCCCGGGCGGGGGATTCCGGGCCTGGCCCGACTTCTGCAACTTCCGGATCGGGCCTTCCCGTCTCCGATGCTCGAGGCTCCGATGCGCGTCACGCTGAACAACGCCCTGCTCGGCCTGGTGGCCGTCGTGCTGGTCGTCGGGCTCGTGCCGGCGGGCGTGCTGCTCGACCGGCGCCTCGTCGCGGCCCTCGAGGAGGGCGTGCGCGCGGACCTCTCGTCGGCCCCGCTCGTCCTGCGCGACCGGCTCGAGAGCCAGGGGGGGATGTGGATGATGCACGCGCGCGACGTCGCGCTCGCTCCCGGCCTGGCCCGGGCGGTCGGTGCCGGGGACGCCGCGGACGCGCTCGCCCGCGCCTCGTCGGTGGCCGACGGCTTTCCGGGCGAGGCCCTCGTGCTGGTCGACGGGGAGGGCCGGAGCTGGTCGGGGCCCCGGATCCCGAGCACGCTCCTCGAGCCGACCCGAGGCGGCGAGATGCCCGTGCGCGCCGTGAAGTCGGGTGAGGCGTTCGGCATGGCGGCTCTGGCGCCGGTTTCGCTCGACGGGCGGTGGGTCGGAGCCGCGGGCGTCTGGATCCCGATGGACACCGACGAGGCGGCCCAGCTCTCCGCGCTCACCCGCTCCAACGTGCTGCTGACGGCGCCCGACGGGACGCTCGGGCCGTACACGGGACGGGGCGAGGCGGCCATGGGCCTCTTCGAGGCGCTGACGCGACGGCCGCCCGCGCAGGACGTGACCGAGCTCGACGTGCTCGGCGAGCGCTTCCTGGTCGCGAGCGGCGCGCTCCCGGGCGGGGGAAGCGCGATCTTCGTGCGCTCGCTGGCCGAGGAGCTCGCGATCGTGCCGGCGCTCCGCGCCTTCGGCGCGGCGGTCTTCGGCCTCGCGCTCGTGATCGCGCTGGTCGTCGGCGCATGGTTCGCCCGTCGACTCGCCCGGCCCGTGCGCTCGCTCGCGGGCGCCGCGACCCGCGTGAGCGCGGGCGACTTCACGGCCCCGGTCGAGCGGTCGTCGCTCGCCGAGGTCGACCGGGTCGCCGAGGCGTTCGAGGTGATGCGGAAGGCGCTGGCGGCGCGCATCGACGAGCTGGGCGCCGCCAACGCGGAGCTCGAGGACCGCCAGGAGCGCCTGAGCATGCTGCAGGCGGAGCTGGTGCAGCGCGACCGCCTCTCCGCGGCGTCGCGCCTGCTGGCGCAGCTCGCGCACGAGGTCCGCAATCCCGTCGCCAGCGTGCGCAACTGCCTCGAGGTCCTGCGTCGCCGCGTCGACGGCGACGAGGAGGCCAGCGAGCTCGCCGACCTGGCGATCGACGAGCTGCTGCGCATGCACGAGCTCACCGAGCGGATGCTCGACCTGCACCGGCCGCGCAGCACGGAGGGCAGCTGCGACGCGGCGGCGGTCGCCCGGGACGTGGCCGCCCTCGTGCGCATGGGCCTCGGCGACCGGGACATCGAGGTGACGGTGGAGGCTCCGGAGCCCGTGGAGTCGCGGATCGGGGCCGACGCCCTCAAGCAGATCCTGCTGAACCTCGTCCAGAACGCGCAGGAGGCGGTGGGCGAAGCGGGCAGGATCGAGATTCGGGTCCGTGCGAGCGGTGGCGACGCGCTCCTCGAGGTCGTCGACGACGGCCCCGGGATTCCGGAGGAGGCCCTGCCCCACGTCTTCGACCCCTTCTTCACCACGAAGGCCGACGTTCGCGGCGTCGGGCTCGGCCTCTTCACCGCGGCGGGCCTGGCGCGCAGCCACGGGGGGCGCGCGACCGCCGCCAACCGGGTCGAGCGCAGCGGCGCGGTGCTCACCGTGGAGATTCCGCTGGCCTCGCCCGTGGCGTCGGAGGTGTCGGCGTGATGCGCGTCGGACGCACGCCCGTCACGCGGGGCCGCGGGCCGACGCGTCCGGGGAGGGCCCCATCGGCGACGCGTCCGGGAAGGGCCCCATCGGCGACGCGTCCGGGAAGGGCCCCATCGGCGACGCGTCCGGGGAGGGCCCCGTGAGCGTCGCACGCCTCCTCCTGGTCGACGACGACCGGACCTTCCGGCGCTCGACCGCGGCTCTGCTCCGTCAGGACGGCCACGACGTGGTGGAGGCCGCCGACGGCCAGGAGGCGGTCGAGCTCCTGAAGGCCGGGCGCTTCGATCTCATCCTGCTCGACCTTCGCATGCCCGGGCTCGACGGGATCGGGATCGTCCAGGTCCTGCGCACGTGGGGCCACGACGCCCCGATCCTCATGATCAGCGGGTACGGGACCGTGGACGCGGCCGTCGACGCCCTGCACTCGGGCGCCGACGACTTCCTGACCAAGCCCGTCGAGCCCGACGTGCTGAGCGCGCGCGTGGAGGCGCTCCTGGAGCGGCGCCCCACGCTGCCCGCCGGTCCGCCGGATGCGGGTGAGATCCTCGGGCGCTCGGGGGCGATCCGGGCCGTGCTGGAGATCATCGAGCGCGTCGCCCCGACGGACGCGACCGTCCTGGTCACGGGCGAGACCGGCACCGGCAAGGAGCTCGTGGCGCGCGAGATCCACCGCCGGTCGGCGCGCGCCGGCGGGCCGTTCGTCGCCGTCAACTGCGCGGCCCTCGCGGAGGGCGTGCTCGAGTCGGAGCTGTTCGGGCACAGGAAGGGCGCCTTCACCGGCGCCGTGCGGGACCGGACCGGGCTCTTCGAGGCGGCGGACGGCGGGACGATCCTCCTCGACGAGATCGGGGACGTGTCGCCCGGCGTCCAGCACCGCCTGCTGCGCGTGCTCCAGGAGCGCGAGCTCACCCCGGTCGGCTCGGTGCGGCCGGTGTCGGTCGACGTCCGGGTGATCGCCGCCACGAACCGGGACCTGCGCGCCGAGATGGAGGCAGGACGCTTCCGCGACGATCTCTACTACCGCCTCAACGTCGTGCGGATCGAGGTGCCCCCGCTGCGGGCCCGGCGCGAGGACATCCCCC
>JBFFWJ010000502.1:0-3020 GCA_041570315.1 Longimicrobiales bacterium
AAGCATGGCTTCGACGTGAACAAGCATCGAGGCTTTGGCCGCCGCCTCAACGGCCTTCGGGTCGCGTTCGCGTTTGTCTTCCCATTCGGCAAGGGTCCAGCCCGCCGGCAGGTAGCCGTTCAGGGGATCGTGGGCACTCGTCTGATCGGTGACGGCGTCCGGGCGCACGCCGCGGCGCACGAGCTCCGGTAAAACTTCAGCGGCGTTGCCGACGAGCCCCACCGAGACGGCCTCGCGGGCCGCGGTCGCCTCCCGCATCCAGGCCAGCGCCTCGTCGAGGTCTCCCGTCATGCGGTCACAGTAGCGCGTGTCGAGGCGTCGGCGAATGCGCGCCGGATCGACTTCGACGCACAGCATCGAGGCGCCGTTCATGGTCGCAGCGAGCGGCTGGGCTCCGCCCATGCCTCCCATGCCCCCGGTCAGGATCCAGCGACCCTCCAGCGACCCTCCGAAGTGCCTGGCGCCCATCGCCCCGAAGGTCTCGTAGGTGCCCTGCAGGATGCCCTGCGTGCCGATGTAGATCCACGACCCGGCGGTCATCTGCCCGTACATCATGAGGCCACGCCGCTCGAGCTCGTGAAAGTGCTCCCAGGTGGCCCAGCGCCCGACCAGGTTCGAGTTCGCGATGAGCACCCGCGGCGCGTGCTCGTGCGTCCGAAAGACCCCGACCGGCTTGCCCGACTGCACGAGCAGCGTCTCGTCGTCGGCGAGCGCGCGGAGCTCCGCCGCGATCGCGTCGAAGGCCTCCCACGAGCGCGCGGCTTTGCCGGTGCCCCCGTAGACGATCAGGTCGTCGGGCCGCTCCGCCACGTCCGGATCCAGGTTGTTCATGAGCATCCGGAGCGCGGCTTCCTGGGTCCAGCCTCGGCACGATCGCTCCGAGCCCCGCGGAGCGCGGATGGTTCTGCCGGCGGATACGGTCATCCCTCGTTCTCCTTGACGATCTCGGCGAGCAGGCCGGATCGTACCAGCTCGGTGATGGATTCCAGGTCGTGCCCGAGCGGTCGGTCCCCGTCCAGGCGCGGCACGTAGGCGCGGACGGCGGCGTGAGCCAGCTCGACCCCGTGGCCGGCGCGCAGCGGGCGCCGATACTCGATCCCTTCGGCCGCGCACAGGAGCTCGGTGGCGAGCACGTGCTCCAGGCAGCGCACGGACCGGTCGGCCTTGCGTGCCGCGGCGAGGCCCATGGAGACGTGGTCCTCCCGGGCCGCGCTCGTGCTCACGGAGTCGACGCTCGCCGGGTGCGCCAGGAGGCGCAGCTCGGCCAGCAGGTCGACGGCGGTCACCTGGGCGATCATGAAGCCGCTCTCCAGCCCGGGTGAGGCGGCGAGGAAGGCGGGAAGGCCCATGGACAGGTCCGGGTTCAACAGCCGCTCGATGCGCCGCTCGCTGATCGCGGCGAGATCGGCCAGCGCGATCGCGAGGAGGTCGAGCGCCTGGCTCACGATCTGGGCGTGGAAGTTGCCGCCGCTCACGATGGCGCCCGCCTCGGGGAAGACCAGGGGGTTGTCGGTGGCGCTGTTGACCTCGACCTCCAACACCCCCCTCACGTACGTGAGCGCGTGCCGGGCCGCTCCGTGGACCTGCGGGACGCAGCGCAACGCGTACGCGTCCTGCACGCGCGGATCCCCGTCCCGGTGCGATTCCCGGATCTCGGAGCCGCCCAGCAGGCGCCGCTGACGTGACGCGGAGAGGGCCTGCGCCTCGTGCGGCCTGGCCTCCTGGATCTCCACCCGGAAGGCCTCCGGGGTCCCGAGGAGCGCCTCGAGCGACATCGCGGCCGCCACCTCGGCGGTCTCGACCGCCCGCTCCGCTGCGAGAAGCGCGAGCACGCCGAGGCCGGTGGTCGCCTGCGTCCCGTTGATGAGGGCCAGTCCCTCCTTGGAGGCCAGCGACAGGGGCGTGATCCCGGCGGAGCCGAGGAGCGCCGCCACGTCGGCGGTGTCCCCGCCATGCTCGGCCCGACCCTCCCCCATGAGGGCGAGCGCGACGTGCGCCAGCGGCGCCAGGTCTCCGCTCGCGCCCACCGAGCCGAAGGCCGGCACCCGCGGGTGGATGCCCGCGTTCAAGAGCTCGAGAAGACGCTCGACCACCACCACGCGGCAACCCGAGTATCCACGTGCCAAAGCGTTGGCGCGCAAAAGCATGAGCGCACGCACCGCAGGTCGTTTCAAGGGCTCGCCGACCCCCGACGCGTGCGACCGGACGAGGTTCTCCTGGAGCGCCCCCCGCTGCCCGGGCGCGATCGTCACGTCGGCCAGACGTCCGAAACCGGTCGTCACCCCGTACACGGCCTCCCCGGAGTCGACCCGCTCCTCGACGACGGCCCGGGACGCTTCCATGCGCCTGGCCGCGGCCCCGTCAAGCGTGACCCTCACGGAGAGGTCTTCGGCCACGCGCTCGACGTCCTCCAGGCTGAGCGTGCGCCCATCCGCGATCACCTCCCGGCCGCTCTCAGCCATCGCGCGGCCTCGGTCCGGCTGAGGGGCTTGCCTGCCCCGTCCCGGAGCGCTCGGCGATCGAGGCGTCCCGCCGCTTGGCTCGCCGCTCCTCCAGCTCGGCGCGCGACAGCGTAAGCGTTCGTCCCTCCCACTCGGGCTCGAGCTCGATACCCAGCCCGTCGGCCAGGCGGTTCACGTAGTTGTAGTACGACACGACCTGGCAGACGTCGAGGATCGCGCGGTCGTCGAAGCCGTGCGTCCGGAGCGCCTCGACATCCGCCTCATCCATCCGGTAGGGCTCGGTCGTCAGCTTGACCGCGTAGGCGAGCATCGCGCGGTCCGGCCCGGACAGGCTCGCGCCGGTCCAGTCCCTGGCGAGCGCGCGCGGCAGCGCGTCGTCGTCCAGCAGCGCACGGAGGCCCGCCCCGTGATGGTTGATTCAATAGAAGCACTCGTTCTCGGCCGAGACGACGACGGCGAGCATCTCGCGCTGGACGCGGGTCAGGGGCGACGGACCGCGCATCAGGTGGGCGTACATTCCGTAGTGGTCCCGCATCGAGCGGGGATTCAGGGAGTGGA
>JBFFWJ010000503.1:0-3018 GCA_041570315.1 Longimicrobiales bacterium
CCACGACCGCCTCGACGAAGGCGGTGTAGTCCGCCTCGGAGAGGACCCGCGCGACGGCCGGGGCGGCCGCGCCCTCGAGCTCGAGCTCCACCTCCAGCACCTCGAGCGGAGCCTCGGGATCGAGATAGTCGTCGAGCTCGAGAGCGACCGTCACCGAGTCGAGCGCGTCGGCGCTCACGAGGACGGCGGGCAGCGTGTCCGGGGCGAGGACGGCCACGTCCAGCAGGAGCGTGTCGCCGAGGCCCAGCGTCGCCACGGCGACCCCCTGGACCTCGGCCGAGTCGACCTGCCCGTCCCGGTCCTGGTCCTCGAAGGCCGAGACGCGGAACGTGCCCCCGGGGAGGTACCGGAAGGCGTAGATGCCCTCCCGGCTCGCGGAGGCCACGTGCACCAGCGAGTCGGCGCCGACGGCCTGGACGGAGGCCTCCGCGAAGCCGCGGCCGGTGATGCGGTCCCACACCTCTCCCGCCAGCGTCGTCGGGCTCGGCTCGCCCCCGGTGGAGAAGACGAGCTCGAAGGGGTCGGCGAGCTGGTTGCCGAAGAGGTCGGTCACGACGGGCTGGAGCGTGATCCGATAGACGATGCCGCTTCGGAACCCGCCCTCCGGCCGCACCTCGAGCGAGCTGCGCCCTTTGCGCACGGAGAGCTCCCCGACGCGAGGCGAGATCTGGATCGCGTCGTCGAGGCTGCCACCACCCGCCCGCTCGCTGATGCGCTCGTCGAAGTCGAAGCGCACGGACGCGTCCAGGTCGTCGAGCGTCCCGAACGGCTCGGGGAAGGTGGCGACCACGACCGGGGGCCTCTGGTCCTCGGGCCCCCCGGGGGGCGCACCCTGTCGGGCGCAGGCGGCCGTCCATCCCACGGCGAGCGCCGCACCGAGCGGCGCGGCCGCTCGCCGAGCGCGTGCGCGGCGGCGCTGGCCCATCCGGGCGGCAGGCGACGAGCCCAGACGCTCAGTCCTCGAGCACGGCCAGCTTCTCGGCCAGCTTCGACGCCTGCTCGGCGAACTGGGCCGCCTTCTCGCGCTCCTTGTCCACGACCGCAGCCGGCGCGTTGCGGACGAACTTCTCGTTCTCGAGCTTCTTGCGGGTCGACTCGTGAAGGCCCCGGACCCGCTGGATCTCGTCACGGATCCGCGTCCGCTCCCGCTCCACGTCGATGACGCCCTCGAGCGGGAGGAAGAGCTCGGCCCCGTTCGCCAGCACCGCATGGGCGCCCACGCCCGAGCCCGGCTCGGTCACGATCCGGTCGACCCGGGCGAGCTGCTCGAAGGCCTCGACCTGCGTCGCCACCCCGGCGGCGAAGCCGTCCGGCCCACCCCGCAGGTGGATCCCGACCCGCTCGGACTCGCGCACGCCGTATTCCTTACGGAGCCGGCGCACCTCGACGACGAGCTCCTGGAAGTCGGCCATGCGCCGCTCGATCGCCTCGTCGAGCCAGCCGTCCTCGCCGGAGGGCCACGGAGCGACGATCAGGTCTCCGGGTCGCTCGCCGTCCGAGGGCCACGGCAGGCGGGCCCACAGCTCGGCGGTCACGAACGGGACGACGGGGTGCAGGAGCCGGAGCGCCCGGTCGAGCACCGTGACGAGGGTGGAGCGGGCGGCCTCGCGATTCGCTGCATCGGCCTCGCCGGCGAGCCGCGTCTTCACGAGCTCGAGGTACCAGTCGCACACGTCGCCCCAGAAGAAGTGGTACAGCCCGTCGGCGACCTCGTGGAGCCGGAAGCGCTCGAGGTCGCGCGTCGCGGCGGAGGCGGCTCGGTCGAGACGCGACAGGATCCAGCGGTCCTCCGGGGCGAGGTCGCCGGCCACCGCCTCCAACGGCCGGACCGGGGCGTCGCCGAGGCTCATGAGCGCGAAGCGGCCGGCGTTCCAGATCTTGTTCGCGAAGTTGCGGCCGCTCGCGAACGCCGCCTCGACGTTCTCGTGATCCAGGTTGATGTCGGTCCCGACGGCCGCCTGGCTCACGATCGTGAAGCGCATCGCGTCCGCGCCCATCTCCTCGACCACCTGCAGCGGGTCGATCCCGTTGCCGAGCGATTTCGACATCTTGCGCCCGTACTTGTCCCGCACGGTCGCGTGCAGGTACACGTGCTGGAACGGGGTGTCGCCCATGAACTCGTAGCCCATCATGATCATGCGGGCGACCCAGAAGAAGAGGATCTCCGGCGCCGTCGACAGCACGTGGCCCGGATAGAAGGCCCTCAGGTCGTCCGTTTGCTTGGGCCACCCGAAGACCGAGAAGGGCCAGAGCTGGGAGCTGAACCAGGTGTCGAGCACGTCCGGGTCCTGCTCGAGCTCGGCCGACCCGCACGCGGGGCACGCCGTGGGATCCTCACGGGCGACGACCGTCTCGCCGCAGCCGCAGTACCACACGGGAATCCGATGACCCCACCAGAGCTGCCGCGAGATGCACCAGTCCTGGATGTTCTCCATCCAGTGCTCGTAGACCTTCTGCCAGTGGCCGGGCGTGAAGGTGACGGCCCCGGTGCGCGAGGCCTCGAGGGCGGGCTCGGCCAGAGGCTTCATCCTGACGAACCACTGCTCGGAGAGCCTCGGCTCGACGACCGTGTCGCAGCGGTAGCAGCGCGGCACGGAGTGGGTGTGGCCCTCGCGCCCGGCGAGCAGCCCTTGCTCCTCCAGCGCGGCCAGCACGGCCGAGCGAGCCTCGAAGCGCTCCAGGCCGCGGAAGCGCTCGGGCGCGCCGTCGCCCATGTGGGCGTCGGGCGTCATGACGTCGAGCAGCTCCAGACCCGTGCGGCCTGCGATCTCGAAGTCGTTCCTGTCGTGCGCCGGGGTGACCTTGACCATCCCGGATCCGAACTCGGGGTCCACGTGGTGGTCGGCGACGATCGGGATCCTCCGTCCGCTCAGCGGCAGCTCGGCCCAGCCACCGACGAGGCCCCGGTACCGCTCGTCGCTGGGATGAACCGCGACCCCGGTGTCCCCGAGCATGGTCTCCGGCCTGGTGGTCGACACGGTCAGGTACCAGCGGCCGTCCTCGAAGCGCCCGATCGCC
>JBFFWJ010000504.1:0-3012 GCA_041570315.1 Longimicrobiales bacterium
CCGCCCGTCCAGGAGGCGCGAGGTCCGCAGAACGAGCGCCCCCTCCTGGGCGGCGATCGGCGCGGGCACGAGGCACGCGGCGAGGACCCAAACGCATGCGAGCCGGCGTGTCATCCGAAGCCTCCACGAGCGACGTGACCCCTCTTCCACGCGCCACGTTAGGGCCGTGCGGCCGCAGCGTCGAGGACCCGACCCGGGCGCGCGGCGCGGCGCTCCCTTCCGTCGCCGCTTCCCTTCGGCGGCCGCGACTGCACCTTTGAGCGGTGGCCGCCGCTTCATGGAGCGGACCCCGACCCACAGCCCGGAGACGCGCCGTGCCCAAGTACATCTATCTCTTCACGGAGCTGGACGACGTCGAGGCCCGCACGGGCGGCGACCACGAGGCGGTGCGCGGCCTCCTGGGCGGAAAGGGCGCCAACCTGGCGGACATGACGCGTCTCGGGGTGCCCGTGCCGCACGGCTTCACCGCGACCACGGAGGCATGCAACGCCTACCTGAGCGCGGGCGGCGAGCTTCCCGAGGGACTCTGGGAGCAGGCGCTCGAGGCCGTCGCCGTCCTCGAGGAGCAGACCGGCAAGGGGTTCGGCGACCCCTCCGCCCCCCTCCTCGTCTCGTGCCGATCCGGCGCGAAGTTCTCGATGCCCGGAATGATGGACACGGTCCTCAACATCGGGATGAACGACCTGACCGCCGAGGCGATGGCCGCTTCCGCGGGCGACGGCCGCTTCGCGTTCGATCTGTACCGCCGGCTGCTGCACATGTACGGCACCGTCGTGATGAACATCGAGGACGACGCCTTCGAGCGGGAGCTGGAGGAGCGCAAGCGCACCGCCGGCGTCTCGGTCGACGCAGAGCTCGACGGAGACGACTGGCGCGACATCTGCGAGCGCTACAAGGCCGTCGTGCGCACGTTCTCGGGACGCGAGTTCCCACCCGACCCCCGGGAGCAGCTCAGGACGGCCACGGAGGCCGTGTTCCGGTCGTGGAACGGGAAGCGGGCCGTGGACTACCGGACCGCCTCCGGCATCCCCCAC
Organism: Longimicrobiales bacterium; assembly: GCA_041570315.1. Lineage (GTDB taxonomy): Bacteria > Gemmatimonadota > Gemmatimonadetes > Longimicrobiales > Gaopeijiaceae > JBFFWJ01. The sequence goes on from JBFFWJ010000504.1 coordinate 1,035, forward strand.
GACCTGGGCACCGCCGTCAACGTGCAGACCATGGTCTTCGGAAACCTGGACTCGAGCTCGGCGACGGGCGTGTGCATGTCCCGCAACGGGACCACCGGCGAGCCGGGGCTCGAGGGCGACTACCTGGAGAACGCCCAGGGCGAGGACGTCGTGGCCGGGACCCGCAGGACCGAACCGCTCTCCAGGCTCGCCGAGCGCAGCCCGGAGCTGTACACCGAGCTCGAGGACATCGCGCGCCGCCTCGAGCAGCACCACCGCAACATGCAGGACCTCGAGTTCACGATCGAGGCGGGCAAGCTGTGGGTCCTCCAGACCAGGGACGGAAAGCGAACGGCCGAGGCAGAGGTCCGCATCGCGGTCGACATGGCCGACGAGGGGCTGATCTCGCGCCGCGAGGCGCTGGAGCGGGTTTCGGCCGCGCAGGTCGACGTCTTCCTGCACCCGAAGTTCGACCCGAGCGCGATCGGCTCGCGCGAGCCGCTGGCCGAGGGGCTCGCCGTCTCGCCGGGCGCGGCCGTGGGACAGGTGGTCTTCGACGCGGACCGCGCCGAGCGCGCCGGCTCGGCCGATCGGCCGGTCGTCCTCGTGCGGCCCGACACCAAGCCGGACGACGTGCACGGGATGCTCGCGGCGGTGGGCATCGTGACGAGCCGCGGAGGGCGCACGAGCCACGCGGCCCTCGTCGCGCGCCAGTTCGGCCGTCCCGCCGTGGTCGGCGTGAGCAGCATGGAGATCGACCTGGTCGGCCGGGAGCTGCGGGTCGGCGACACGGTGGTCCGCGAGGGCGACTGGATCTCGGTGGATGGGACGAGGGGGCTGCTCTACGAAGGTGAGATTCCCACGGTCGTGGCCGACCTGGACAACCCGTACCTGGCCAACCTGCTCTCGTGGGCCGACGACGTCCGCCGCATCGGCGTGCGCGCGAACGCGGACTATCCCCGGGACGCGGAGCGGGCCCGCTCGCACGGGGCGGAGGGCATCGGGCTGTGCCGGACCGAGCACATGTTCTTCGAGGCCGATCGCCTCCCGATCCTCCAGCGCATGATCATGGCGACGGACCCCCACGACCGGCACGCGGCCGTCATGGAGTTGCTCCCGCTGCAGCGGTCCGACTTCGACGGGCTGTTCCGCGTCATGGACGGGCTTCCGGTCAGCATCCGGCTCATCGATCCTCCCCTGCACGAGTTCCTGCCGGCCGCCTCCCAGCTCACGGCCGACCTGGCCGACCTCAAGCTCCGGCTCCAGCACCTGCAGTCGCTGCCGGAGATCGACCGGGCGCTCGAGGAGATCGCCACCAAGCAGCGGTACCTGGAGCGCGCGCGGGCTCTCCACGAGGACAATCCCATGCTGGGTACGCGCGGCGTCCGGCTGGGCATCTTGATCCCCGAGCTCGTGCGCATGCAGGTGCGGGCCATCTTCGAGGCCGCATGCGGCTGCGCCCGGGACGGGATCGACGTCCACCCGGAGATCATGATCCCGTTGGTGACGCACGTGCAGGAGCTTCGTGAGATGCGGGGCGCCCTGGAGGAGGAGGGGCGTCAGGTCATGGACGAGGCGGGCGTCGACGTCCCCTATCGCTTCGGCACCATGATCGAGATCCCCCGCGCCGCGATCACCGCAGGCGAGATCGCCGAGGTCGCCGAGTTCTTCTCCTTCGGCACGAACGACCTCACGCAGACGACCTTCGGCATCTCGCGCGACGACGCCGAGCAGGGCTTCCTCGTGGAGTATCTCCGCCGCGGCGTGCTCCCCAGCAACCCCTTCGAGACGCTCGACGAAGATGGGGTCGGGCGGCTCATGGAGTGGGCGGTCGGGGAGGGCCGACGAGCCCGACCGGAGCTGGAGATGGGCATCTGCGGCGAGCACGGGGGAGACCCCGCGAGCATCCGGCTCTGCCACACGCTGGGCCTCGACTACGTCTCCTGCTCGCCCTTCCGGGTGCCCATCGCGCGGCTCGCCGCGGCGCACGCGGCGTTCG
>JBFFWJ010000505.1:0-3011 GCA_041570315.1 Longimicrobiales bacterium
CGTCCGCTCGGCGATTCTGGAGCGCAGCGCGCTGGGCGGGGACTGCCTCTGGACGGGCTGCGTCCCCTCCAAGGCCCTCCTCGCGTCGGCACGGCTCGCGCACGCGATGCGGCACGCGGATCGTCTCGGCCTCGAGGCGTCCTCGCCCGAGCATGCCCTGGGCAAGGTCATGGAACGGATGAGGCGGGCGCGGGCCGTCGTGGAGCGCCACGACGATCCGGAACGCTTCCGAGCGATGGGGGTCGACGTCCACTTCGGCTCGGCACGCTTCCTGTCGAAGGACACGGTCGAGGTCGAGGGCGTGGGCCGGATCCGCTCGAAGCGCTTCGTGATCGCCACCGGCGCGCTCCCCGCGGCTCCGCCGATCCCGGGCCTGCGCGAGGCAGGCTACGTCGATCATCACGGCGTCTTCGATCTCGACGAGCGGCCCGCGACGCTGGCGGTGCTGGGCGGCGGCCCGATCGGCCTCGAGATGGCCCAGGTCTTCGCGCGGCTCGGAGCCCGCGTGGTGGTCGTCGAGCTCACGGACCGGATCCTGCGCAAGGAAGACCCCGACATCGCGGCACGCCTGCGCGCCCTCATGGAGGCCGAGGGCATCCGCTTCCGGCTGGGCGCGCGCACGACCGCCGTGGAGCGGGAGGGTCCCTCCAAGGTCCTCGTGCTCGACGGCGGCGATCGCATCGTCGTGGACGAGATCTTCGTCGCGACCGGGCGACGTCCGGCGACGGAGGGGCTCGGGCTGGACAGGGCCGGGGTGTCCACGCACGAGGGCGCGGTCGAAGTCGACCGGACGCTGCGCACCTCCAACCCCGGGGTGTGGGCGGCCGGCGACGTGACCGGGGGGCTGCAGTTCACGCACGTCGCCGACTACATGGCGAGGACCGTGCTCCGCAACGCGCTCCTGCCGGGTTCGACGCGCGTCGACTACGGGGACGTACCGTGGGTCACCTACACCGACCCCGAGGTCGCGCACGTGGGGCTGTCGGAGGCCGAGGCCGGGGAGCGCGGGGGCCGCACCTACTCCTACGAGCTCGACGACCTCGACCGCGCGATCGTCGACGGCGAGGCGCGTGGCGTGGTGAAGATCTCGGTGGACACCCGGGGACGGATCCTGGGTGCGACGGTCCTCGGCTCCCGCGCGGGCGAGCTGCTCATGCCCCTCGTGCTCGCGAAGAAGAACGGGCTGAAGCTCGCCCGGGTCGCGGGCACGATCTTCCCCTATCCCACGATGGTCGAGGGGGTCAAGCGCGCCGCCGACGCGTACCAGCGCGCACGGCTGGAGGGGCCGGGGGGCACGATCCTCAAGAAGGTGATCTCATGGCTGACATGAAGGGCCGGTCGGCAGCCCTCCGGAAGCTGGCGCTCCTGGCGGCGCTGGTCGCCGGCGGCGCGCTGTCGGCGGCCTACACCCCCCTGGCGGACTACCTGAGCCGCGACGGGATCGGCGAGGCCATCGCCTGGCTGCGCGGGTCGGGAGCGGCCCCGCTCGTCTACGTGGCGATCTACGCCGCGGCGACGGCCCTCGCGATTCCCGGCTCGATCCTCACGCTGGCGGGCGGGGCGATGTTCGGAGTCGTGTGGGGGACGGTCTACACGACGATCGGCGCCAACGTCGGGGCCAACGCCGCCTTCGCGGTGTCCCGCGGCCTCGGACGCGAGGGCGTCGAGCGTCTCGCCGGGTCGCGCCTGGAGGCGCTCGACCGGGCGACGGCCGAGCACGGCTTCCGAGGGCTCCTCGCTCTCCGCCTGATCCCCGCCGTGCCGTTCAACGCGCTGAACTTCGCATCCGGACTCACCGCCATCCCCTGGTCCACCTACGCCGTCGCCACGCTCATCGGCATCTTCCCCGGAACCGTCGTGTACACGATGTTCGCCGACGCCCTTCTGACCGGGTCCCAGGAGGCCTCGCGACAGGCCCTCCTGCGCATCCTCGTCTCGGGAGCCCTGCTCGTGCTGCTCAGCTTCCTCCCGACGCTCGTGAGGCTCCTCGGGGTCCGGATGCCCGGCGCCGCGGTGCTGACCGTGGCGTGGGCCGCCACCGGACTCGCCCTCCCCGGCCCTTCCGCGGCGCAGCCGCTTCCCGATCACGGAGCGTTCAGCGAGGTGCTGTTCTCGGTGGTCCGTCAGCCCGACGTGGACTACGCCGCCCTGAGAGAGGGGCGCGCCGCGCTGGACGCCTACCTGGCCACGCTCGCCGCGGTGAGCCCCGCCACCCTGTCGGCGGCCTCGCGCGAGGAGCGCCTCGCGTTGTGGATCAACGCCTACAACGCCTGCATGCTGCGACTCGTGATCGATCACTACCCCATCCGAAGGGACGCGGGCCTGTTGGCGCGAGTGACGAACGCGGTCGCCGGTCGGCCCGCCGACTCCGTTTGGCAGATCCCCGACGTCTTCTCCCGCAAGCACTGCCGGATCGCGGGCGCCGAGCGGTCTCAGGACGAGATCGAGCACTCGATCGTCCGGCCCCTGGGCGAGCCCCGCATCCACTTCGCGGTCAACTGCGCCGCGCGGAGCTGCCCGGTCCTGTGGCCCGAAGCCTACACCGCCGTGGCCCTCGACGCCCAGCTCGACCGCGCGGTCGAGCACCTGGTCGCCGACCCCCGCCATTTCCGCGTCGAAGGCGATCGCTCCGTGCGCCTCAACAAGGTGCTCGACTGGTACGAGGAGGACTTCGGCGGCATCGACGGGCTGCGACGCTTCTTCTCGGGGTACGTCTCCGGAGACGCGGCGGCCGCCCTCGAGAGCCCGCGTACCGAGATCGCGTTCTTCGAGTACGACTGGACGCTCAACGACGTGAGCCGGTGAGCGCGCCCGGCCTGGGCGTCGTCATTCCCACCCTCGACGAAGCTTCACACATTCCCGCGCTCCTCGCCGACCTCGAGACGCTGGAGGCCCTCGTCGTCGTCGCCGACGGAGGCTCCGGGGACGGCACGCGCGACATCGCCCGCGACGCGGGAGCGCTCGTGGTGCAGGCGCCGCGCGGGCGGGCACGTCAGCTGCGGGCGGGCGCC
>JBFFWJ010000506.1:0-3011 GCA_041570315.1 Longimicrobiales bacterium
CGGTAGTTGACCGAGAGCACCACGTAGCCGGCAGCGGCGAGCCACTGGTTGAGCGCGTAGGCGTTGTGGTAGTAGCCCCGGTGGTGGAACCCCAGGAGCATCTGCCGGCGCGATCCGCCATGGAAGAAGAGGACGGCGGGGCGCCTCGTCCCGGCCTCGGCGGACGCAGGCGCGGACGCGGGAAGGAAGAGCTGCCCGTGGATCGGCATGCCGTCGGCCGCCCGGAAGACCACCGGCTCGGGCTCCACGAGACGTTCGGCGGGAAAGGCGGCCGGGGTGGCCGGGCCCACGCGGCGACGAGCCCCCGCGGCGAGCACCTCCGTGTGGGCCGGCTCGCGGGCCGAGGCCGAGTGGAACGCGACCGTTCCGGCCGCGGTCACCACGGGACCCCACTCCAGGCCCGCGCCCGGTGTGAGCAGCTCGGGCGTCCCGCCCTCCACGGGGACGCGCCACACGTGCTTGCGGTCGGCGTCTCCCTGGTTGGAGTCGTAGACGATCGTGCGGCCGTCGGGCGCGAGCGCCACGAACTGCACCTCGACGCCGCCCGGGGTGAGGAGCGTGGCCGGGCCGCCGGAGGCCGGCACGCTGTACAGGTGCTTCCAGCCGTCCCCCTCCCAGGGGAAGACGAGCCGGTCGCCCGCCGCCCAGTGGAGCTGACGGGCGGCGTCCACGCCGCTGAACGCGCTGCCGACCCCCTCGGAGGCCCGCCAGACCTCACGCCCGGCGCCACTCGACGCGTCGGCCACCCGGACGGAGAAGGGAAGGGCCTCACGCCGCGGCGCGAACATGTGGACGACCCGCTCGTTCGGGATCCTCAGGAAGGCGATGTGCCGCCCGTCCGGGCTCCAGGCCGGGCTGCCGTCGTTGGCGACGCTCGGATCGAGGTAGCGCACGCGCTCCTGGGCGAAGTCGAGGACGCCGATGAAGGCGTGGTCCCCTCGACCGCTGACGAAGGCGAGGCGGCCCCCCTCCGGGGACCAGGCGAGCGACCCCGCCGAGCCGCGGATCCTCGCGACACGCTCCGGCTCGTCGTCCCCGCCGAGACCGACCGTGAAGATGTCGCCGCCGCTGGCGTACGCGATGCGGCTCCCGTCCGGTGACACCGCGAAGCCCCCGGCTTCGGCCACCCGCTCGGGCTCTCCTCCCGCCAGCTCCACGACCCAGACGGCGCGGCCCTCCTCGTCCCGGGTGGACAGGGGATCGGGAACCTCCCCCTGCCGGTTGGGCGCGCCCCCCCGGACGTAGAGAAGCCGTGATCCGTCCGGCGTAAAGCTCAGGCTGGTAATCTCTTGGCCGTCGTCACCTCGATACTGTGTGAGGGGTCGCCCGCTCCATTCCGGGCCTTCCGCCACCCACACGTTGCGCTCGCCCTCGAGGTTTTCGGTCCACGCGATCCGGTCGCCGGCGGGGGCCGCGACCAGCCCCGAGGCGAAGGAGTACGACACGACGTCCCGGATCGAGAACGGGGCCTGCGCCTCGACGCCGCCGGCACCCGCCGTGAGCAGCGTCCATGCGAGCAGCGCCCCTGCGAGCAGCGTGCCGCGCCCGCCGGGGGCGCGGCGGCGACGGGCGGGCGCCTCCATCCCGGACCCGCTCCGGCGCGTCAGGCGGGCAGGCCCCGACGGGCCACGCGATCCATCACGTCGACGAAGCGATCGAGCTCGGGCAACGTCGTGTAGACGCTCGGGCTGACCCGGATCCCGCGGAACTCCGCGTGGTTGATGCCCACCGTGATGATCTTGTGCTCGTTCCAGAGGTAGTCGCGCAGGTCGTTCGGTGCGATCCCGTCGATCTCGACGTTCGCGATCCCGCAGGCGAGGCCGGGCTTCCGGCTCGTGTTCAGCCGCACGTTGTCGTGCTCGAGCAGCGGGCCGGCCCAGTAGTCGCGCAGGTAGACCATCCGCGCCTCCTTCCGCGCCGGGCCGAGACCCTGGTGGAAGCTCAGGGCCTCACCGATCGACAGGTACGGCGCCTCGGGGTGCGTCCCGATCTCCTCGAACTTGCGGATGTCCGTGTCCCTGCTCTCCGGAGCGGCCATCAGAGGCCAGACGTCGGCGATCCTGTCCCGGCGCACGTACAGCAGGCCGGTGCCGTGCGGGGCGAAGAGCCACTTGTGGAGGCTGGTCGTGTAGGTGTCGACGTCGAGGTCGCCCAGGTCGAAGTCGAAGTGCGCGAAGGAGTGCGCGCCGTCGATGATCAGGGGGATGCCGTGGCGCCGAGCCATGGCGGTGAGCTCGGTGACCGGCAGGATCTGGCCGGTCAGGTTGATCATGTGGCAGCAGAGGATGAGCCGGGTCCTGGGGGTGATCGCCTCCTCGAAGAGCCGCACGACCTCGGCGGGATCCTCGGCGGGCACCGGGATCCGGATCTGCTTGAGCACGATGCCCTCGCGCCGCTCGCGCTGCTTGAAGGTCGTGATCATGCGTCCGTAGTCCTGCGTCGTCGTGAGGACCTCGTCGCCCGCCTCGAGGTCGTACCCGAGCTGCAGGATCTGCAGGCTCTCCGAGGCGTTGCGCGTGAACGCGATCTCCTCGGCGTCCACCCCCCACTGTCGGGCGACGCGCTCCCGCGTCGCCTCGCGCTGCGGCTCCAGGATCTGCCACATCGTGTACGTCGGGGCGAGGTTCGAGAAGTCCTGGTGCCGCTTCATCGCCTCCTGCACGAGGCCCGGCGCGGGGCTCACGCCGCCGTTGTTGAGGTTCACGAGCGTGCGGTCGACGGTGAACGCCCGTTGCACCTGGAACCAGAAGTCTTCGTCGTCGGCGACCTCGGCGGCGGTGGCGGGGTGCCGGGAGAGCTCGAGCGCCACGTCCCGCGCTTCGGCGCGCAGCTCCGCGGGCCGCACGGAGATGCCGGCGACCGCCGCGGCCGCGGGAAGGGACATCGTCTCGAGGAAGCGACGGCGGCTCTGCATGGGTCCTCCGTGTTCGTGCCCGGTGGCCCGGCGCCGCGGGGTGAGCTCCGGGGCCGGCTACCCGTCACGATAGGGGGCGCCGGGCGCGCTGTCCACG
>JBFFWJ010000507.1:0-3008 GCA_041570315.1 Longimicrobiales bacterium
CGGCTGTGTGCCGGGGGCGGCGCGTACTCCATCGACCTGGGGCGCGGGCGGGCACTCCGGCTTTTCGGGGACAGCTGGATCGACCCGGAGGGCCGGGGCGACCGGAGCGGCGCGGTGATGGTCTCCGCCGCCGCACCGCACGGCCTCGCAGGTCACGAGGTCCCCATGTTCGCAGGAGGTCCTCAACGAGCCGGGCCGTGCCTCGCGGTCGAAGTCGCGCCGGTCCGCCCCGCCCTCGCCGGCTTCCGCTGCCCAGTCTCGGGGACTCGATTGCCAGCGGGTGCGGAGGTCCCGATCTTGCCGCCCCAGGCCTTCCGAACTCCGAGGCACCGCCATGCTCCCAGCTCCTCTCCGCCCTTCCGCGCTCCTCGCGGCCGTCGCGCTTCTCGCCTTCGCCGGCGGCCCCGCTCCGGCGGCGGCGCAGATCGACCTGCAGGCCCTCCAGGACGAAGCCGTGGCCTGGCTGCAGGACTACATCCGCATCAACACGATCAACCCGCCCGGCAACGAGATCGAGGGCGCGGAGTTCTTCGCCGAGATCTTCGAGGCGGAGGGGATCGACTACGAGATCGCCGAGTCGGCCCCCGGGCGGGGCAACGTATGGGCGCGCCTCGAGGGGGGCGACGAGCCGGGCATCGTGCTGCTGCACCACATCGACGTGGTGCCCGCCGACGAGCGGTACTGGTCCTCGGATCCGCTCTCGGGAGAGCTGCGCGACGGCTTCGTGTACGGCCGCGGCGCGCTCGACACCAAGACGAGCGGCATCCTCCACCTCGCCGCCTTCCTCGCGCTGCACCGCTCAGGGACGCCGCTGAACCGCGACGTGGTCTTCATGGCCACGGCCGACGAGGAAGCGGGGGGCTTCTTCGGGGCCGGCTGGCTGGTCGACAACCGGCCCGAGCTCTTCGACAACGTCGGGTTCCTCCTCAACGAGGGCGGCGGCGGCAACGACGTGAACGGAGCCGTCAACTTCGGGCTCGAGGTCACGCAGAAGGTGCCGTACTGGCTGCGGCTCACCGCGACCGGAGAGCCGGGGCACGGCTCGAGGCCGCTCGTGACCTATGCGTCCGTGGAGATCATCGAGGCGCTCGAGCGCTTCCGCCTCCACGAGTTCGAGCCGCGGGTGATTCCCGCCGTGCACGAGCACTTCCGCGGGATGGCCGACCGGCACCCGGAGCCCTGGCGGACCCGGTTCGAGGACTTCGGCCGCTACGCGAGCCGGCCCGGCATCCTCCGCGAGCTGCAGCTCTACAACCCGGGACTCCACGCCCTCACCCGCAACACCTGCTCCATCACCCGGCTCGGCGGCAGCGACAAGATCAACGTCGTCTCACCGGAGGTGTGGGCCGAGATCGACTGCCGCCTCCTCCCGGACCAGGACCCCGACGCCTGGCTGGCCGAGGTTCGGGCGGTGCTCGGTCCGAACGTCGACGTGGAGGTGCTGATGGGCTTCACGCCCGCCGTGTCCTCCACGGACACCGATCTCTACCGCGTCGTCCGGGAGGTCACCCTCGCCGAGTTCCCCGACGCGGGCTTCGTGCCGCAGGTGGTCGGCGGCTTCACGGACAGCCACTTCTTCCGCGACCTGGGGATCACGGCGTACGGGTACACCGCCACCGCCACCCCGGCGGAAGACCAGGGGGGCGTGCACGGCAACGACGAGCGGGTCACCGAGGAGAACGTGCGCCGGGGCGTGGAGATGACGCTGCGGATCCTCGAGCGCTTCGCGGCGACCAGGCCCGTGATGGAGGAGGACGACCGATGACCGAGCGCTACAGGGTCGAGGGCATCGAGCCGCGGGAGCTGATTCCCGGCCACCACGGCCGCTTCATCCACTCCGAGCACACGACCCACGTCTATTGGAGGATCGAGGAGGGCGCGCGGCTGCCCGAGCACAGCCACCCGCACGAGCAGATCGTCAACGTCCTGGAAGGAACGTACGAGCTCGTGGTCGACGGCTCGGCTCAGCGGCTGGACGCGGGCGAGGTGCTCGTGATCCCCGGCGGAGCGGTGCACTCGGGGCGGGCCCACACGGCGTGCCGAATCCTCGACGTCTTCTCACCCGTCAGGGAGGAGTACCGATGAGCAAGCGAGCCCGGGGACCGTTTCGGCCGTGGCGGGCAGGCGTTGGCGCGGCGCTCGCTGCGCTGCTGCTCGCCTGGTGGACGCTGCAGGCCCCCCAAGAGCCGCCGAGAGACTCGGTGGGGCCCTGGCCGCCGGTCGCGACCTTCTCCATCCTCGGTTACGACCCCGCGACCGGCGAGGTGGGGGGGGCGGTCCAATCCCGGGTCTTCTCGGTCGGCAACGGGGTGTTGTGGGCCGAGGCCGACGTGGGCGTCGTCGCCACGCAGGCCGTCGTCGACGTGAGCTACGGTCCCCAGGGCCTCGAGCTGCTTCGCCGGGGGATGGAGCCGGAGGCGGTGGTCGAGACGGTCCTGGCGAACGACCCGAACCCGCGGCCCGAGCGCTGGTCGATCGAGGGCCGGCAGTTCTCGGTGATGGACGCGAACGGACGGGTCGCCACCCACACCGGGCCGCGGGCTTCGGAGTGGGCCGGCCACCGGATCGGGCGCCATGTGTCCGCCCAGGGCAACATCCTCGCGGGTCCCGAGGTCGTGGACGAGATGGTCCGCGCCTTCGAGGAGACCGAGGGTCACCTGTCCTTCCGGCTGCTCGCCGCGCTCGAGGCCGGCCAGGCCGCCGGGGGCGACCGGCGGGGAATGCAGTCTGCCGCCATGATCATCGTGCGAGAGGACGGCGGCGTCTGGCTCAACAACGACGTCGTGCTGCGCCTGCAGGTCGACGACGCGCCCGAGCCGATCGCCGAGCTCCGCCGTCTCGTGGAGATCGCCGCCCGGCAGCGGGAGCGCATAAGGGGAGGACCCTAGGGCGGACGGTACGGCGCCCGGGCCTTCCCGCCCCCGGGCGCCGTCGCCGAGATGCGGCCGGGGCCGTCCGCCGCGGCCCACGACGCCTCTCCACGAACGAGGGGGCCCCGGTCGTTCACC
>JBFFWJ010000508.1:0-3003 GCA_041570315.1 Longimicrobiales bacterium
CCCGCCTGCAGCGCCGCGACGACCTCGAGCCGGACGGGATGCTCCCGCGAGGCGTGGGCGAGATCCTCGGCACGCACGGCGTACCCGTCCATGGCGCTGTTGTCCCACGGCGGGAGGGTGGCGGTCGCGGTCACCCGCTCGGCCAGCGCCCGCCCCAGGGCGTCGTCGACGGGGCCGGCCAGCTCCATCACCCGCCGGCGAGCCTCCGCGTAGTCGAGCCAATCGGCCCGCCGCCGCTCGAAGCGGGTCCGCTCCGGCGGCGTCACGGCGAAGGCCGGCTCACCAGCGGTAGAGCAGGGTCGCCGACAGCGAGAGCCCTCCCATCCACTCGCTTTCGTCGACGTTGCTGAACCCTCGCGTCGGGTCGCTGAACCCCGGGGGGGTGTCGATGCTCCACAGCGTGAAGAGCCCCTCCAGGCGCAACGCGAGCGCATCGGTCAGGAACCAGCGCGTGCCCGCTCCGACCGTGCCGACGAAGCTCGACCCGAAGTCGAAGACGTCCGCCGGCTCGAGATCGGCCTCGATCTCCGGATCGGCCGCGGCGTCGAAGGCGACTCCGCCGCCGAGGGCCAGGAAGGGCGCGAGGCCGCGCCAGGCGCGGTCGCCCGTGAGGGTGAAGCGGAGCCGGGCGTCGATCGTGGTGAGAAGGACATCCCCCTGGCCCACGATCTGCTCACCCTCGAGCCGGGCCGGGTTCACGATGTCGCGCGTTCCCGAGATCACCCCCACGTGTCCTTCGAGGGAGAGCGGGCCCGAGAGCTCCACGGCGTACCGTCCGCCGAGCAGGACGCCCCCGGAGGGCCCGAGCCCGAACCGGCCGGTCTCCGTGCTGGCATACCCTACCGAGACGCCCGCCTCCTGCCGTCGCTCGATGAACGTGAAGGGCGAGGGGATGGTCTGGGCAGCGGCGGCTGGCGGGGCCACCAGGGCGCACGCCCACGCGATGACGAGGAGCGGTGGAGTGGAAGGTCGCATCGAGGGTCGTCCTTCCCCTTTCCGAATCAAGGTGATTGACGCCCTCGGGGCGCCAGGCAGATGTTTGATGGCGGTCCGGCCGGCCGCGCGACAACGCACCATCTAACACCTCCCACCGAGGATCGTTTCAGAGCAGATGGCAGTTCGCAGCGGCGTATCGGTTTCGCTCCTGGCGGCGGCGTCGGTCGCCGTCGGTCCCTGGGGTGTCGAGGGCCAGACGGAGACCCGCGTACGGGTCGAGGAGAACTTCCGGAGGGAGCCCAACGGGGTCGTGCTCGCACGCCTCGAGCCCGGCGCGCCGGTGCGCGTCCTCGCCGAGGAGGGCAGCTGGACCCGGGTGCAGCTCCAGGGGTGGGTCTGGCTGCGCTCGCTGCAGGCGGGAGGGGAGCCGGACTTCGACCTCGTCGTGGCCGCGGACGGGGGAGAGAACCTCCGGGCCGCCCCGGCCGGCCCGATCGTCGCGCGGCTCGAGGAGGGCGCGCTTCTCGAGGAGGTCGATCGGGAGCCGGCTTGGGCGCGGGTCGCACGCACCGGCTGGGTGTGGTCCGCCTCGCTGGACGTGGATCGGACGTCCGCCGCCTCGTCTGGCGCGGAGACCGCGCCCGCCGCGGCGGAGCCCGCGGCCGGTCGAGCTCCGGGCGCCGCTGGCGCCTACGCGACCGTGGGGCCGGACGGCGGTCCCCTGCTCGCGGCTCCCGACGGGGACACGCTGGCGGTCGCCGCACCGGGCCGGGACCTGGAGATCCTCGGCCGGGAGGGCAGCTGGGTGCGGGTCCGCGTGGAGGGCTGGATGTGGATGCCGTCCTCGACGGCGACGGGGGAGCCGGCCGAGGCGGCTCCCGCCGAGCTCGACCCGGCCGAGCTGGCCGCCGAGCCCGAGGCGCACATCGGGCGCGTCGTCTCGTGGCCCCTGCAGTTCATCTCGCTGGAGCGCGCCGAGGCGGTGCGCACGGACTTCTTCGTCGGAGAGCCCTTCCTCCTCACGCGCCACGGCGGGCCCGACGGACCCTTCGTGTACGTGGCGCTCGCGCCGGAGCGGCTTGCGGAGGTCGAGGGCCTCGTTCCGCTCGAGCGCGTCTCCGTGACGGCTCGGGTGCGGACGGGCGCATCGGTGCTCACGGGAACGCCGATCGTGGACCTGCTGAGCATCGAGCGATCCCGGGAGGCGCCGTGAGGGCCTTGGCCGTGGATCGACGACTCGCGGGTCGGGGCCTGCTGGCCGGGGTGGCGGCGATCGTGGGGTGTAGCTCGCCGCCGACCGCGGTCGAGCCGCCGATCGAGGTGGTGATCGCGAGCGGCGACGAGCAGTACGGGACGGTGGGCCAGCAGCTTCCCCGTCCCCTGCGGGTGTTGGTGCACACGGCGTCGGGCAGGATCCCCCAGGAGGGCATCACGGTGTCCTGGGAGATCCAGGAGGGAGACGCCGCCTTCGTCGGGGCGAGCGCGTCGGTCACCGACTCCACGGGGTCCGCCGAGGTCGCTCTTCGCCTGGGGACCGCGACCGGCACGGTGACGGTCAGCGCCACCGCGCTCGGACGCAACAACCCGCAGACGCTCTTTCGAGCGTTCACCGTCGAGCGGCCCACGCTGGACGGCCTCGTCCCCACCTCCGCCTCGCCCGGAGACGTCATCACCGTCCTGGGCGACAACTTCAGCTCGAGGCCCGAGGACAACGTCGTCCTCTTTTCCGGCGTGCGCGGCTGGGTGACCGCCGCGACGGCGACCGAGCTGAGCGTCGAGGTGCCGCGCTGCCTGCCGGCGAGGGGCGTCGACGTCAGGGTTCAGCGGGGCACGGTCGCGAGCGACGCGCTCCCGCTCACCGTCGGCCCGGGCGGGGAGATCCTCGACCTCGCCGTGGGAGGATACGTCGACGTGGCCGACGACGGGGGCTACACCTGCCTCGGGCTGTCCGGAGGCGGGGCGCAGTACCTGTCGATCCCGTTCTCGGCGAGCACGGTGGGAGCGGCGCGCCATCCCTTCGAGCTCTTCGGCGTGTCGTCGACCGCGCCACCGCCGGCTGGGACCCCG
>JBFFWJ010000509.1:0-2985 GCA_041570315.1 Longimicrobiales bacterium
CGGCCCGAGCTGCGCCGCGCGGCGCACGCCACGGTGGGTGTGCGCATGCCCGGAGGGGCGGAGTCCTTGAACGCCGGGGTCGCCGGCTCGATCCTCATGCACAGCCTTACGGGGGGTAACGGAGGTGAGTGAGGTGTGGACGATTCCCTTGGTCGCGGGGCTCTTCGGGCTCCTGTTCGGCTCCTTCCTCAACGTGTGCACGCTGCGCTGGGGGCGGGAGGAGAAGAAGTCGGTGGTGTTCCCGGGCTCGCACTGCCCCAAGTGCGAGGAGCCGCTCCGCTGGTATGACAACATCCCGCTGCTGAGCTGGCTGGCGCTGCGCGGCCGATGCCGGCACTGCTCCAAGCCCATCTCCGTCCAGTATCCCCTGGTGGAGCTCGCCACCGGCCTCATCTGGGCCGGCTCCTTCGCCTCCTGGGGACTGTCCGCCGAGGGAGTCAGGGGGGCCGTCTTCCTCACGCTGCTGCTGGGGATCTCCGTGACGGACGCGCGCGAGAAGATCATCCCGCACGAGTTCTCGCTGGGCGGGGCGGCCGCGGGCCTGGGCATGTCGTTTCTGCCCGGGGGGCTTACGGCCGCACAGGCCTTCCTCGGGGCGGCCGTGGGCTTCGGCGTGTTCTACCTCGTCGGCCTGTCCGCCACCGTGATCATCAGGCGGTACTGGCCGCAGCGCATGGAGGACGCGGGCGTGGACCAGGCGCTGGGAGGGGGCGACATCAACATGATGGCCATGGTCGGGGCCTTCGTCGGCGCTTGGGGGGTGGCTCTGACGACGTTCCTGGGGTCGGTCTTCGCGTTGATGTGGGTCCTGGCGGGAGGGCTGGTGACGCTCTGGTCCTCGGGGCCGCTCTCGGATTTCATGCGGCAGCTCGTGCCCTTCGGGGTGTACCTCGCGGCCGGAGGGGGCATCGTCTACGCGTTCGGAGACGCGATCCTCCGGTGGTACCTCACCTCGATCGTCGGCCTTCCGATGTAGCGGACCGGCGCGAACCGACGAGCTCCCGCCGGGGATCGTGCGGGCGGGCGGATCAGGGGTCCGAGCAGTCCCGCCTGTAGCCGCAGCGCCGGCAGAGCAGCTTGCAGTGGAGGTTCAGCATCGGCGCCCCGCACAGGTCGCAGAGGAAGACGTCGTCGCCGGAGCGCCGATCCTGCCCGCTCCCGGCGCGCCGACCGGGCCCGTCCCCCCGCTCGGCGGCGGAGGCGTCACCCGGGGGAGCGGGCTCGTCTTCGGCCCGCGGCGCCGACGCGGGGGGATTCCGGCCCTTCATCCGCCCGACGACCCGATCCCGTGCTCCAGGTAGCGCCTCGACAGCTCGACGTAGTGACGGCCTCCCCCCTCGATCCAGTGGGCCGCGGAGCCGGTGAGGGACTTCTTGACGGCGCCGGGAACGCCGGCCACCAGGCTGCGGTCGGGGACGTCCGCGCTCTCCAGGACCACGGTGCCCGCGGCGAGCACGCACTCCCGGCCGACCCTCGCCCGCTGCAGGATCACGGCGTTCATGCCGACGACGGTGCGATCTCCGATCGTGCAGCTCTCGAACTTGGCGCCGTGCCCCACGGTGACATCCTCCCCGATGAGCGTCGGCCCCCAGCCGCCGACGTGGACGACGCAGTTGTCCTGGACGCTCGTACGGCGGCCGACCACGATCCCGTGCTCGGGGTGATCGCCGCGCAGGACGGCCCCGAACCAGACGCTGCACTCCTCGCCCACCGTGACGTCACCGATGAGGACGGCGGTGGGGGCCAGGAAGGCCGACGGATGCACGACCGGCGTCTTGCCGCCGAAGGGGATCAGCTCCGCCATCAGCCTCCGGTCTCCCCCGTGAGCTTCGTGACGCGTGCCCGCAGGACCTGGGTCTCGCTCGCCTCCAGGATGTCGAACTTCACCCCGGCCCGCTCGAAGCTCTCGCCCTCGGAGGGCACCTGGCCCAGCTCCTCGAGGATGAAGCCGTTCAGCGACCGGTGCTCGACCTTCGGAAGCGAGATGCCCAGGACGTCGTCGAGGTCGCGCACGTCCACGCCGGCGTCGCACTCGACCACGTCTTCGGAGACGCGCACGATCTCCTCCTCCTCCGGATCCGTCTCGTCCCGGATCTCGCCGACCAGCTCCTCGAGGATGTCCTCGAGCGTGACGAGGCCGTCGGTGCCCCCGAACTCGTCGGCGACGATGCCCATGTGGATGCGCCGGAGCTGGAAGTCCTGCAGGAGCTGGGTCAGCGAGAGGGACCCGGGCACGAAGAAGGGCTCGCGAGCCAGCTTGCCGAGGGTCAGCTCCCGTTCCCCGCCGGCGTAGCGCTCGTACGCCTCGCGCACGTAGACGATGCCCGTGACGTCGTCGACGGACTCGCGGTACACCGGGACACGGCTGTAGGGCACGGCGGGCAGGTCGGCGACGACGTCCTCGAGGGTGAGCTCCTCTTTCCACGCGAAGATGTCGACCCGCGGCACCATCACGTCCCAGGCCGTGAGCTCGTCGAGGCGGAACGCTCGCTCCACGAGCCGGCTCTCGGACTCCTCCAGGACGCCCTCCTGCTCGCCGATCTCCTGGATCTCACGCAGCTCGCGGCCCCCGTCGGGCAGGTCTTCCCCGACGCCGCGCCGGCCCGCGGAAATCCGTCCCAACGGCGCGACGACGGGCCGGGTGAGCAGGGTGACCCGGAGCAGCATCGGCGCGGAGGTCAGCGCGACCCGCACCGGGCTGCGAGCCGCGACGGCGTGCGGGATCATGTCGGAGACGACCGTAACGATCAGGATGCCCACCAGCGTGCTCGTGACCGGGCCGGCGGCGCCCCACGTGGAAACCCCCGTGAGCGCGATGATCCCGAGGGCCGCGAGGTCGAAGAGCAGCGTCGCCAGTCGGACGGCGACCCGCGCCAGATCGTCGAGCTCGCGCACCGCGGCGAGCGCCTCGGACCCCGCGAAGCCCTCGTCCTGCAGGGTTCGCAGATAGGGCCGGGCGATTACCGACACGGCCTCGTACGAGGC
>JBFFWJ010000510.1:0-2976 GCA_041570315.1 Longimicrobiales bacterium
ATGGGCTTCTCGTTCGGGATGCGTCGCTGCCGGGCCGGATTGCCGGCGCTCGGCCCGGAGCTCCGTCGAGCCTGTCGACGAAGTCGGACGATGTCTCGGGCGTTGGAGGGGGGGAGGAAACGTAAGGCGCACAGTGCATCCGGGGATAGGGTGTCGATCCGCCGGCACCCCGGCGCCCCCCGGCGCCCCTCCGGGTCTAGCGGCGTATCGTCTCCCCCGGCAGCGCCGGGGTGGTGACCGGATCCCGGCGGGCCCGGGTCGCCTGCTCGAAGGCGTACCCGAGGCCCAGCAGCCTCGCCTCGCTGAACGCGGGTCCCAGGAGGGAGATGCCCACGGGGAGCCGATCGCTGGTGAAGCCCGCGGGCACGATCAGATCGGGAAAGCCGGTCAGGTTCGCGAGGTTCGTCGCGGACGGGGCTCCGCCGCCCCCGCCCCCGCCGTCCACGAGCCCGGGGCGCGTCGGCGAGGTCGGATAGAGGATCGCGTCGAGACGCTCGCCGGCCATGAGCCCCTCCACCAGACGCTGCGCCATCGGCAGCCCGAAGTCCCTCACCGCGACGTACTCGGGGTCCGTCTGCGAGCCGCTGGCCTCCTCCTGCTCGAAGAGAGCCCAGCGCGTCGGGTTCGGGACCGCCCCCTCCGGCGTCGTGGACACGACCGCCCGGGAGCGCTCGACCAGCTCGGCGAGCGTGCGGGGATAGCCGTCCCTCAGGGTCGCCAGGTAGTCGGGGATCTGGGCCCGGAAGTCGCGCCAGCGGATCGTCGTGTACCAGTCGGCCCGGGCCTCCAGGAGCCATGGCGGCAGCTCGACCTCGACCACCGTGGCGCCCGCGTCCCTCATCGCCTGCACCGCGGACTGCACGATCCAGTCGACCTCCTCGTCCGCGCCCATGAACTGCCGGGCCAGCCCGACGCGCGCCCCGCGCAGCGCGTCGGCGTCGAGCGCGGCGGTGTAGTCGTCGGGGATCCGGCCCGCGCCCTTCGCCGTCGCCTCGTCGGCGGGATCGAGCCCCGCCATCACGCTCAGCATCGCGGCCACGTCGTGCACGCTCCGGGCCATCGGACCGGCGGTGTCGAAGGTGAGCGAGAGCGGGACGATGCCGTCGCGGCTGACGAGCCCGTGCGTCGGCTTCAGGCCGACGATCCCGTTCGAGGTCGAGGGCCCGCGCACCGAGCCTCCCGTATCGGTCCCGACCCCGAGCTGCGCGAGCCAGGCCGCGACCGCGGCGCCCGTGCCCCCCGAGGAGCCCGAGGGCGTTCGCGCCACGTCGTGGGGATTGCGGATGTAGCCGCCGACGGAGCTCATCGTCACGCCGGACGCGAACTCGCTCATGTTCACCTTCGCGAGGATGATCGCACCGGCGTCGCGCAGCTTCCTCACGAGGAAGGCGTCGTCCGGAGGGATCGAGCCGGCCAGCAGGACGGAGCCCTCCGTGGTGGGCATGTCCGCCGTGTCGACGTTTTCGTTGAGCACGAACGGGATCCCGTGAAGCGGCGAGCGTGGACCGCGCGCCACCCGCTCCGCGTCCAGGACCCGCGCCTCGTCGAGGGCCCTCTCGTTCAGCCAGAGCACGGTGTTGAGCGCGGGCCCTTCCTGGTCGTACGCGGCGATGCGCGCCAGGAAGAGGCCCACCAGCCGCTCGGCCGAGAGGGTGCCTGCGTCGAACGCGGCCCCCAGATCGGCGACCGTCGCCGAGGAGAGCGCGACCTCCTGCGCAGCCGCGGCCGCGGCCCCGGCCCCCGACGCCGTGAGCGCGGACGCGACCGACACCGCCCAAAGCGCCGGGCCGCGCCCAAGCGCGGACGAGAGGGTGCCCATCGCGCTCACCTCCGCACCACCGTGAGCTCGCGGATCGCCTGCCGCATCGCCGCCGCGAGCCCCCTCCGCTCCAGCTCGCCCCACATCAGGGCGACCGCCTCGGCGTCCACCAGCCCGGTCGGGCTCCCACCCGAGGCGGCGCTCGACAGGCCCCGGTCCGCGCGGAAGGCGTCCACCGCCTCGGCGATCTCGTCGTCGTAGCGCTGCCACCCGTCGTCCCGCTCGAGCTCGGCGCCGCCCGCGCGGTAGTAGCCGAGGGCGTGCATGATCAGCTTGACCTGCCAGACGTCGGTCCCCGACGGCTGGGAAAGCTCGCGGTATCCCAGCGTGCCCGAGACCGTGTCGTAGATCCTGCGCACCTCCGCGACGGGGGTCGGGTGCTCGCACACGTTGATGTGCACGGTCTGGCCGTCCTCCCTGCGCGCCATCCCCTCCCTCGGATCAGCGACGACGACCGCCGCCGACTGAAGCCGCCCCTTGCGACGATCCCCTCCGGCCTCCTGACCCGCGGCGAGCGCCTCGATCAGCCGGTCGGCCAGGTGCCGGCCCGAGCCCTCGCTCGCCTCGAACGTCGCGGCCACCGCGTCCACGACCTCG
The DNA here is from genome assembly GCA_041570315.1 of Longimicrobiales bacterium. Taxonomy (GTDB): domain Bacteria; phylum Gemmatimonadota; class Gemmatimonadetes; order Longimicrobiales; family Gaopeijiaceae; genus JBFFWJ01. The sequence continues at coordinate 2,417 of JBFFWJ010000510.1, forward strand.
GGTCCGACCAACGAGTTGCCCTGCGCCGCGTAGTTCGGGCCCGAGCGGTGTCCCTTCCAGTCGCTGGGGCCCTCTCCGGTGTGCTGCGCCGCGCGCCCGTCCAGGGAGACGACGCCGACCTGCCGGCGGTCGCGGCCCTCGTCCGCCGCGGTCGCCCGATCCAGCGCCTCCCGCGGGCCGAGCCCCTCCTCGAGCATGTCGAGGAGCTCGCGCCCGTACTCCGTCCGCGTCGACGCCTGCGTCGCGACCGCGCCGACGCCCGCGCGCACCCAGGGAACGCCGTTGCCGACGCAGGCGACGCGTGTCGTGACCGCGACCCCGGTCTCGCCGGTCACCCGGTCGACGGCGGCGATCGAGAAGGTGTGGAAGACGAGATCGTCTCCCCACGAGACGGGCTCCTGGGCCAGCCCGGGGGCGGCCTCGCCCACGAGGATCGCGATCCCGGCGAGGAAGGCCGGGAGGGTACGGCGCTGGCGGATCATCTCGTCGGCTCCTTCCTGGGGCGATCGCCGTGGCGGGCCCGTCCACACCGGTGACCGCGCCACTCTGCAGGCGCGCGC
>JBFFWJ010000511.1:0-2955 GCA_041570315.1 Longimicrobiales bacterium
CAGCGAGCGGTCCCGCAGCGTCGACCGGAAGGACACGCGGTACACCTGGCTCAGCGTCGCAGGGTCCCTCGCCTCGAACCCCTCGGTCGCGCGCAGGCTCGCCAGCTCGGTGGAGTCCTCCCGGGTGACGAGCCTCGCCTGGCGCGCCGCGGTCGCCTCCCGGAAACGCGAGCCCGGCTCGACCGGGTTCATCAGGATCAGCCCACGGAGCCGGTCCGGGTACCGCGCCGCGTACTCGAGCCCGATCAGCGCGCCGAAGGAGTGCGCGAGCACGCTGACCCTCTCGTAGCCGAGGGTCTGACGGAGCGCCTCGATGTCGCCGACGAACGCGCTCAGGCTGATCGCGCTCTCGTCGAGGTTGGCCACCGAGCGCCCCGTGCCGCGCTGGTCGTAGTAGACGAGCGTGTGACGCGTGGCCAGCGCGTCCAGCCCGGGCCGGAGGTACGCATGGTCGAGCCCAGGACCGCCGTGGACCACGATGATCGGCTCCCCGGTCCCCACGACCTCGTAGAAGAGCCTGGCGTCCTCGAGGCTGACCACGCCCTGGCGGGAGCCCTGGGCCCCGGCGGGCGCCGCGCCCGCCAGGCCGAACGACAAAAGGGCCATCGCGAATCCCATCGCGCCGAGACGGCGGTTCGTCACGCCGCACCTCCGTATTCCTCGAAGTCCGTGGCCATCACCCTCGCCAACCGCTGCACCTCCACCACACGCATCCAGGAGCGCAAGACCCATACCCCGATCACCGAATACGTGGCCGCGAGCAGGACCGGCACCGGGCCGCCCCCGAGGGCGAGGCCCCGAAGGCCCCGCCAGGCCAGCACGTAGAGGGCGAACATCGGAGGGATGAGGCTCCCGAGCATCGCCGCGCTCATCCACGCGCGGTGCTTCCGGCCCAAGGCACGCTGGACGACGCGGAGGCCGAAGGCGAGCATCGCAGCCCCGGTGAGCGGGGCCCCGAGCGCGAGGGCCCAGGCACCGGACCCTCCCGCTCCGGAGCCCGCGAGCTGCACGAGACCGGCCAGGCAGAGGAGGCCCAGCGGCACGAAGCCCCGTCCCAGCCTCGCCGCGGTCATATCCTGAATGGCCTTGCCGACCACCTGGCGGGGCGTCGGCGAGCGGGAGCTCGTCTGCCAGGGCTCGGACATGGTGCTCGGGGTCGATGGGTGGGCAGCCGACTCGTCGGGGAGTCCGGGGCACCCTCGAAAGTTGGGCCGTCGGGTCGGCCGACGCGAGGCTCCGGACGTCCGGGAGCGGGCTCAGCGTCCACCGGGGTCCGCCTTCCGGTGCGAGCTCAGAAGCGGTTGTTGACCACGTTGTTGTAGATCGATCCGAACTGGAAGGAGAACCCGATGCCGAGGTCCCAGTCGAAGTTCGACGCCACTCTCCGCCGCTCGAGCAGGATCTCCTCGTCGGATACCCCGGCGGCGGGAAGGAAGAGCTGGTCGCGGATCCACGCCGCGCGGCCGTTCACGTTGAGGTCGAGGCCCCGGACGACCCGAAACGACAAGAAGCCCCCGGTGCTCACGCGATACTTGCCCGGATCGTGGAGATAGTGCGACCCGGTCAGGTCGGCGAAGACGCTGCCCCAGGGCTGCCGCTGACTGAGCGACAGCCGCAGCTGCTCCACCGGGCGGGTCTCCTTCGTGAAGCCGAAGAGCGTGGCCTCCTCGTAATCGAGGTGGCGCAGGCCGATCTGGTAACGGGCCCGCAGGGACCGCCGGGGGGCCTCCTCATAGGGCCAGACGCTGTACTCGAGCTCGGGGCCGAGGTCGACCCGCAGGTCCTGGTTCGTCCGTGTCGCGGCCGAGACCTCCGCGCCGCCTCCGAACGACCAGTGGTCGGCCAGCGCATACACGAGGTCGAGCTGGACGTCCCAGTCCCGGCGGGTGTCGACGATCGTGGTGTCGGACAGCTCGATCTCGCTGCGCCGCCAGCTTCCGTCCGCCTCGAACTCGAACTTCCAGGTCGTCGTGGTCCGACTCGCCTCGAAGCCCCCGCTGAACCTGCGGTTGCTCCGCGTGGTCTCGCCGCTCAGGTCGGTCCCGACGTCGATCTCGAAGACCCAGAAGTCCCAGGGATCGTTGACCTGGTCCGACGTGACGAGGCGGTCGAGAAGGCTCTCGTCCACCGACTCGGCGCGCACCACCTCGACCGGCGTCGGCGACCCGGCCAGCAGGGCGTAGCGTGCGATCCCCACCCCGAGCACGCGCCCGAGGCCCCGCACCGCTTCGTCACGGACGTCGGAGCCGAGCGTGCTGAAGGTGAGCCGGTCGTCGACGTCCTCCAGACCGTCCTGGCCGATGAAGTCGACCACGTAGGACCGCCCGCCGCTCGCGGTGCCCTGCCCGGTCACGATCACGTGGAGCTGTGCATCCTGCCGCTGGCGCATCCAGTCGACCCAATCGATCTGGGTGCGAAACTCGCGCTGATCGCAGGCGCTCCCGCCCGAGCACTCCAGGAAGACGCGCAGGGGACCGTTCGGGCCACCCACCGCCTCCGGATCCTGCGCCGACGCCGCGACGGTCCACGCGCCGAGCACCGCACCCGCGAGGGCGAGGCGGACGAGCCGTCGGCCGGAGCGGGTCATGCTCCGGCGCGCGGGATCGAGGATCGGCCGACGGCTCAGGACGTTTCGGGCAGCGGCTCGAACACCTCCGTGCCGACCGCGCTCCTCCGGGCGCCCGCCGGCTCGGGCTCCGGCGCCAACGGACCCGGGCGGTAGGGCCGGCCCAGGACGGGGGCGTCCGGGAGGGTCGCCTTCTCGGCCACCGGCGCGCCCTCTTCGACCGCTTCGTCCGTGCGCGCGAAGTAGCGGCGGAAGAAGGCCTCGAAGTCGTCCACCAGCGAGTACAGGACGGGCACGAGCACGAGCGTCAGGAACGTCGCGAACAGGATCCCCGCGATGATCGCCACCGCCATCGGGCCCCACCACGCGGCCTGCTCGCCACCCCAGTA
>JBFFWJ010000512.1:0-2912 GCA_041570315.1 Longimicrobiales bacterium
GGGTCGGCACCCCGCTCCTGTGGGGCGCCCTGGGCGCCTTCACGCTGCCTTTCTTCTTCTACCTCGAGCAGAGGCTCATCCCGCCTCTCGCCCGGCTCACCGCGCGCCTCACGGGCGTATCCGGGGGCATCGCGGCGCTGGGCTGGGACGCCGCTCTCGTGGGCGGGCTCGTGTACCTCCTCACGAGCGTCCTCGGCGCCCCGCTGGTGCCGGCCGCCGGCACCGCCCTGGGCATCGGAGCCTTCTACGCGTTCGTGATGGAGTACGTCATCTGCGGGTCGGCGGCGTCCGACGTCGCCACCCTGATCCGCGGACCGGCCCTGGTGGCGTCACGCCGCCGCCCCGGGCTGTCCGGGGCCGAGGCCCTGGAGCGGAGGGGCGACCACGAGGCCGCCATCCGGATCTACGAGGACGCCCTGGCCGACGACCCCCGGGAAGCCTCGACCTACGTGCGGCTCGCGCGCGCCCTGGCCGGCGCCGGGACCCTCGACGAGGCCGTGGTCGTGCTGCGCCGGGGCTTCGTCCGCGCCGCGCTGACGCCCGACCAGGAAGCGTTCTTCGTCCGCCAGATCCACGAGCTCTGCTCGCGGAGGCTGGGCGATCCCGCCCGGTCCGCGGACGACCTCGAGCTCCTCCTGGAGCGCCAGCCCGAGGGCCGGCACGCGGAGTGGGCGCGCCGCGCGCTGGCCGAGATCGAGGGACGTGCGCCCGACGGGGGCTGACCGGCGGCCTGCCCCATGAGCGCTGACCGGCGGGCAGCCCCATGAGGGCTGACCGGGGGGTTGGCCCCATGAGGGCTGATTGGCGGGCGGCCCCGTGAGCGCCCCGGGGCGCTCTAGCCGACCGGCCTCGCCAGCTCGGCCGCGCCCCCGACGACGGGAAGCTCCAGGAACGTCCCGTCCAGGTCGATGGTCAGCTCGGTGCCCGGCTCGGGCCACAGGGTGAAGTCGCGGTCGCTCGAGAAGATCATCAGGCCGATCCGCTGGCCCGCGGGGATGATCTGGTCGTCGGGCTGCAGGTCGAAGGCCACGTCGTAGAGCTCGCCCGGCACGAGTGGCCGCCCCTCCGTCAGCGAGCTGTGGTTCTGCGGGTCGGCCCACCCCCGCGTGATCAGGTTGTCGGTGATCGGGGCTCCGTCGCTCCAGGGCAGGGAGACGAGCCAGACCGAGAGGTTCGCGGCGGGCCGGTCGGCGGCGAGCCGGACCGTCACGCGCGGTGTCCCGGAGACGTGCACGGGCCGCGCCAGCTCCGCCGTCGCGTAGAGCAGGCGGTTCACCGAGGTCGCCGCGGCCGCCAGCGCGGCCCCGTCGAGCGCCACGTCGTCGACGAGCTCCTCGGTCCCCTGCCGCCCGCTCGGCGACGCGGTGGACAGGAGCCCGATTCCCGCGCCGCCGGCCTGCGGGTGCAGGCGCACCGGTCGGGCCTCCGGGTGCGGGTAGTCCGGGTACGGAGTCGGCTCGGACGGCTCGGCGCCCTCGCGGACGATCCAGGCGCGCGGGTCCTGCTCCACGCCGTTCTCGACCCCGTGGAGGTAGCGCGTGAACCAGCGGTTCATGAGCTCGAGCGGCGGCGGGCCGCCGTGTCCGCCCTGGTGGTAGTAGATCTGCGCGGGCACGCCTCGCCGGGCCAGCGCCTCGTAGATGCGGTAGCTGTGCTCCGGCATCACGTTCCAGTCGTTGAACGCATGCGCCATGAGCGTGGCGGCCCGCACGCCGTCGACGTCGTTCAGGTAGTCCCGGCCCGACCAGAACTCGTTGTAGTCGCCCGTGACGCGGTCCTGACCCGCGGCCATCTCGCCGTCGCGCACGGTCTCGGCGCAGTACGGCCGCCGCGCCGGATCGCCGGAGTTGATGAAGTCGTACAGGACGTCGATGTCCTCTCCCGGCCAGCCTCCGGGGCTCCGCACCAGGCCGTTGGACCGGTAGTAGTGGTAGTACGACGTGTTCGGCGCGATCGGGATGATGGCCTCGAGCCCCTCGACCCCGGTGGTCGCCGCCGCGATGGGAAGGGTCCCGTTGTAGGACGTGCCGGTCATCCCGACGCGCCCGGTCGACCAGTAGGCCTCGACCTCCTCGCCCCCCTCGGGCGCGGTGAACGCCCGGGCCCGCCCGTTGAGCCAATCGATCACGGCCTTGGGCGCCAGCGACTCGTTGTCGCCTCCGACGGTCGGACATCCCTGCGACAGCCCCGTGCCCGGGGACTGGGAGTGGACGACGGCGAAGCCTCGCGGCACCCACTGGCCGACGTGCGAGCTCGAGATCGTCGGGCGGCGGCTCTGGTGCGTGATCGAGGGCATCGGGTTGCGCCGCGGCGGCGCGTCGCCGACTTCCTGGCGGATGTCCCAGAAGAACTGCTGGGACGGCGAGCCCGTCCCCGAATAGTACGGAGACGTCTCGTAGATCACGGGCACGCGCAGGCCCCCGTCGTCGGTCTGACCCGGGCGGGTGACGTCGACGTGCACGCGATCCGGCCGGCCGTCCCCGTCGGAGTCGAACTCCGTCTCGACCCAGAGGTCGTGTCGGATCCACGAGGCCGGATCCTCGAAGGCCGGGACCACCTGAGCCTGCCCGTCGACGAACACGGGTCGCGCAGCCTCGGCCGGCGGCCCAGCCTGCGGCGTCTGCCCGCCCGCGGCGGCCGGCGCCGCCTGGCCCAGCAGCGCCCCGAGCGACAGGACCAGCGGAGGGACGCGGGAGGTTCGGAAACGGGGTGAGCTCATCGTCATCCTCGGGATCGGGGGATCGGGGGATCGGCGCCGCACCGTCCTAGTACGACGGCCGCCCCCCGGAGTGCCCGCGGCCGGGGCCTGCCGGGCCGCGGCCGGGACCTGCCGCGCTACGGTCGGGACCTGCCGCGCCACGGTCGGGACCTGCCGCGCCACGGCCGGGGCCTGCCGGGCCGCGGCCGGGACC
>JBFFWJ010000513.1:0-2908 GCA_041570315.1 Longimicrobiales bacterium
GCGGCGCGGGAGCTGCGCCGGCTGTCGGGGGACCCGGCGCCCGCCAGCCGACCGGCGTCCCTTTCCCCGACCGAGCGGGCGCGACAGCTTCATGCGGCTCGGGACCGGCGGCGGCGCGCGACCGCGGGAGGCGGTGCGCCCTGCCGGATGCGGTGCGCCCTGCCCGATGCGGTCCGCTCCGGTCACCCGACGGCGCACACCTCCACCCCTCTCCCATGCTGACGCTCACGTCCAAGCAGCGGGCCCATCTCCGCAAGCTCGCCCATCACCTCAAGCCGGTCGTGCACATCGGCGCCGACGGCGTGACCGAGGCCGTGCTCCGGTCGGTCGCCGACGCGTTCAACACGCGTGAGCTCCTCAAGATCAAGCTCCAGGAGTCGGCTCCGGTCGACGCGCGCGCGGCCGGAGACGCCATCGCGGCCGCTCTCGAGGACGTCCACCCCGTCCAGACGATCGGACGCACGGCCGTCCTCTACCGTCCGCACCCGGACGACCCGGAGATCCGGCTTCCCTCCAGCCGGGGCTGAGCGGTGTCGCGCGCCTTCGTCCGGGAAGACGATCACGAGCCGGAGCCCGACTACCGCCTACCCGACCCCGCATCCCCCTACTACCGGGAGGCCGCCGCCTGGGCCCTCATCCAGGGAGCCGACGCGGGCGACTCGCTCAGCGCCGAGCGCGCGACCGGCTTTCGCTGGGGCGACGCGGCCCTGGTCCCGGCGGTCGAGGCGATCCTGGAGCAGGCGCGAGCGGACGGGGAGGAACGCGTCGCCCAGCTCGCGCGCAGGTACCTGCGCGCCGCCCGCCGAGACGGCTGACCGAGGGAACCCGAGCGCCGGCGGGCGTCACCCGGCCCCGTCCACCACCGCCTCCGCCTCGATCTCGACCAGGTAGCCGTCACCGACCAGCCCCGCGTGCACGAGCGTGTTCGCCGGGCGGACGGGGCCCAGGCGCGCTCCGTGCGCGCGCGACACGGCCTCGGCCACCTCGGGGGTGGCCACGTAGACGCGGGTGCGCACGATGTCCTCGAGCCTGCCTCCGAGCGAAAGGATGGCGCCCTCGATCTTGTCGAGGCAGAAGTGGGTCTGCGAGGCCGCGCTGTCGCCTCCGATGAGGCGGTCACGATGGGTCGCGGTGGTCCCGGACACGAGGATCCGGTCCCCCTTGCGGACCGCTCGCGAGAAGCCGGCGAGCTCCTCCCAGACCGTGCCGCTCGCGGCCGTCGCGCGACCGTCGGGCCCGGCGTCGATCGGGTAGGGGGCGGGCATCCGGTCGAAGTGGTCGCTCAGGTCGCCGGCTGCGGTCAGGAACGGCGCGCGCCGGTACTCGTCCCCGCAATCTCCGGGGATGGGAGCGAGCGCCTCGAGCGCCGCGTCGATCTCGGCACGGCTCGCGGCATCGAGCTCGAAGTCGAAGAGCCGCAGCGTGTCCTCGATGTGCGCGCTGCGGCCGAGGCGCGCGCCCACGATGACGCCGGCCACGGCGGGCTGCTCGAGGACCCAGCGGGCCGCGACGTTGGCCACCGAGACGCCGGCGCGGGCGGCGACCGCGCTCAGCACCGCGAGCAGCCCCTGGAAGCGCGCCCATCCGCCGGCCGCGTCGATGAACCGCTTGTACTTCATCTGCGACCAGGTCTCGAGCGCCTCCATCGCGGGCTCCTCCGCACCCAGCCAACGCTCGGAGAAGAAGCCGCCGGCGAGCGTACCGAAGGCCAGGAGCTTGACCCCGCGGCGGACGCAGAGATCGGTCATGGCCCCCCTCGCCCTGCGGTCGAGCAGCGAGTAGCACACCTGGTTCGAGACGATCTCCACCCCGCTGTCGAGCAGCATGGCGAGGTGCGCGGTGTCCGTGTTCGTGAGCGCGAGCCGCTCCACGAGTCCCTCGCGACGGAGCGCCTCGAGGTGGAAGACGCAGTCCAGCCAGGCCGGGTCCGCGTAGCTCCACGCATGGAACTGGAGGAGCCGGAGCCGTTCCACGCCCATCCGTCCCCGCGCGAGCCCGACCGCCTCCCGCACGCTCGTCGGGGTCACGGGTCCGGGCTTCGGCACCCACTTCGTGAGGAGCTCCGCGGCACCCGGCGCGCTCCGCTCGAGGCGTCCCGCGATGAGCTCGGACGACCCGTAGTGGTCCGCCATGTCGAAGGTGGTCAGCCCCGCCGCCACGTAGCGCTCCATCTCGCGGGCCGCCGCGTCGAGATCCACCGTCGACCCGTCGCGCTCCATGTCCGCGATCTGCCACAGGCCGGTGAGCACGCGGCTGATCTCGAGCCCCGGAGCGAGCTCCGTGCGCTCCACGGCCGACCCGGGAGGCGTCATTCCGGGGGGAGTCGCCGGAAGAGCTCGTCGGTGCGCACGCCGCTGCGCCTCAAGGCCGCGACCTCCCGGGCGTAGATCAGGGACGCGAGCGCCATCACCGCGAGCCACAGGGGAGTGGAGTGGAAGTACCAGGCGGCCACGTCGGCCGTGAGGTCCTTCCAGACGTGCACGACGAGGAAGAGCCCCAGCAGCGCCACCCCGGACGCGGCCAGCGGGGCCTGCAGCGTACGGTCGGGAAGGACGGTGACCGAGGCCCAGATCTCCGGATTCCGGGCCGGCAGCGCGAGCACGGTGAGGCACATGACCAGGAAGTTGACGAGCATCGAGGTCACCAGGATGTCCACCCCCAGGAAGAAGTCGCCGGCGAAGTGGCTGCCGAGGATGGCGCCCGAGGCCACGAGCCCGCTCAGGAAGAGCGCGACGTGCGGCGTGCGCCAGCGCTCGTGGACGCGCGCCACGGCCCTCGGAAAGACGCCGTCCTCGGCCCACGCGAACATCAGGCGCGACACCGCGAGAAGCATCGCGGGCAGATCGTTGAACAGCGCGATGGCGGCGCCGGCGACGATCACCGCCGTCCAGCGCGGCTCGAGCACGTA
>JBFFWJ010000514.1:0-2905 GCA_041570315.1 Longimicrobiales bacterium
CAAGAGCGTCTCGGAAATCAACGCCGAGCAGGCCAAGGGCGCTGCCAAATCCGCCGCCGAGGACGCGGACGAGACCACGGATGAAGCCGCGGAACCGGATGACCACCGGCTGCCCAGCGAGGAGCAAGATCCCGAGGAGCAGGATGCCGAGGAGGAGAGGGGATACCGGCCCGCCGAGCACCGCATCCGGATCGAGTACGAGCGGGATCGCCCGGAGGGGCTGCTCGCCCTGACCGGCGCCCGCCTCGTCACCATGCGAGGAGACGAGGTCGTCGAGAACGGCGTCGTGCTCGTGCGCGACGGCCGCATCGAGGCGGTGGGGCGGGCCGGGGACGTCGACGTCCCGCCGGGCGCCGAGGTCATCGACGTGACCGGCAGGACGATCCTTCCCGGCTACGTGGACACGCACGCGCACCTGCGCGCCGCGTACGGGTTCCACCGGGGCCAACCGTGGTCGTACGCGGCGAACCTGGCCTACGGCGTCACGACGGCCCGCGACCCGCAGACCGGCTCGACCGACGTGCTGACGTACGAGGACATGGTTCGTGCCGGTCGCATGCTCGGGCCGCGCATCTACTCCACCGGGCCCGGCGTCTTCTCGAGCGAGAACGTCGAGAGCCTGGAGCACGCGAGGGATGTGCTCACCCGCTACTCGTCGTACTACGACACGAAGACGATCAAGATGTACGGGGCGGGGAACCGGGAGCAGCGGCAGTGGATCATCCAGGCCGCTCGGGAGCTCGAGCTCATGCCCACGACCGAGGGCGCCCTGGACCTCGAGCTCAACCTGACCATGGCGCAGGACGGCTACGCGGGCACCGAGCACAACCTGCCGGGGATGCCCCTGCACGACGACGTCGTGCGCCTCCTCGCGGCCTCGCGCATGGCCACGACGCCGACGATGCTCGTGACCTACGGCGGGCCGTGGGCGGAGAACTGGTTCTACTCGACCGAGGAGGTCTTCGACGACGCCAAGCTCCGTCGCTTCACGCCCTTCGAGGACTTCCAGCAGCGCGTGCTGCGCCGCCCCGGGCCCACCGGGTCGGGCTCGAACGGCTGGTTTCACGAGAGCCAGTATCCCTTCCCGCTCATCGCGGACTTCGTCGACCGCGTCGTCGAGGCCGGTGGCCGGGGCGGGGTCGGCAGCCACGGCCAGCTCCAGGGGCTCGGCTACCACTGGGAGCTGTGGGCCATGGGCGCCGGGCCGGACATGACGCCCCACGAGGCGCTGCGCATCGCCACGATCGTGGGCGCCGACGCGCTGGGCCTCGACGAGGAGCTCGGCTCGCTGGAGGCGGGCAAGGTGGCGGACCTCGTCATCCTGAGCGCGAATCCCCTGCAGGACCTGCGTCACTCGAGGGAGATCGAGCGGGTCATGAAGGGCGGGCGCCTGTACGACGGGGACACGCTCGACGAGGTCTGGCCGCGCGCCCGCCCCGCGGGTCCCTTCTATTGGCACGAAGACCCGCAGACCCCCCGGACCCGGGCGGGGCTCCGATGAGGGCCCGGCCGCGGCCGCTGGTGACGCTGGCCCTGCTGCTCGCCGCGTGCGGGGTCGCAGCGACGCCTTCGACGGGCCAGACGTACGACCTCGTGCTCAGCGGGGGCCGCGTGATGGACCCCGAGTCGGGGCTGGACGCGGTCCGGAACGTGGGCGTCATCGGCGGCTCGATCGCGGCGGTCTCGGAGCGGCCGCTGGACGGCCGCGAGGTCATCGACGTCTCGGGCCACGTCGTCGCTCCGGGCTTCATCGACCTGCACGCGCACGGCCAGGACCCCTTCAGCCGCGACCTCCAGGTTCGCGACGGCGTCACGACCGCCCTCGAGCTGGAGAGCGGGGTCTGGCCCGTCGACGGGTGGTACGCGGAGCGCGAGGGCCGCTGGCGCATCAACTTCGGCGCCACGACGAGCTACGCCGCGGCCCGCCTGGCGGCGTTCGGGGGCGACCGGCGCGCGGCGAACTACGGTGCGCCCACCGTGGAGCAGGTCGAGCGGATGCAGGCGTCGGTCGCGCGCGGGTTGGCGCAGGGGGCGCTCGGCGTCGGGATCGGGCTGCAGTACATGCCGGGCGCGAGCCGCGAGGAGATCTTCCGGGTCTTCCAGACGGCGGCCGGCCGGGGCGTGACCGTGTTCGTCCACATCCGCTACGCGGGCCTCGTGGAGCCGGAGACGAGCATCGCGGCGGTCCAGGAGATGATCGCCGACGCGGCGGGCTCGGGCGGCTCGGTGCACATCGTCCACCTCGGGTCGAGCGGCCTCGAGCAGATCCCGGCGTTGCTGGAGATGATCGGTACCGCCCGGGGCCAGGGCGTCGACGTGACGACCGAGGTCTATCCCTACACGGCGGCGTCCACCGGCATCCAGGCCGCGATCTTCGACCCGGGGTGGCGGGAGCGCCTCTCGGCCGATTACGGAGACATCGAGTGGGTGGCCACGGGCGAGCGGCTCGACTCGGCCTCCTTCCACGAGTACCGGGAGCGGGGAGGGATGATCATCGCCCACGTCATCCCGGAGGACGCGATGCAGGTCGCGCTGGCCCACCCGGAGGTTCTCATCGCCAGCGACGGGGTCGGCTTCGTCGACGGCCGAGCGCACCCCCGGGGAGCGGGCACCTTCGCGCGCGTGCTCGGCCGCTACGTGCGCGACGAGGGCGTCCTGACGCTCATGGACGCGCTCCGCAAGATGACGGTGATGCCGGCCCGGCGACTCGAAGCCGTCGTGCCCGCGATGAGCCGCAAGGGAAGGATCCGCGTCGGGGCCGACGCCGACCTGACGATCTTCAACCCGGCCACGGTCCAGGACCGGGCGACCTTCGCCGATCCGGCGCAGCCGTCTTCGGGCATTCCCCACGTTGTCGTGGGTGGGCAGCTCGTGGTTCGCGACGGCGCGCTCGTGGAGGGTGTCA
>JBFFWJ010000515.1:0-2893 GCA_041570315.1 Longimicrobiales bacterium
GCGTCGAAGCGCATGCGCTCGAGGCCGACGGCCGAGAGGAACGCCACCGCGCCGGTCAAGGCGCCGACCCAGAGCAGGCCGCGCAACGCGATGCGGGCCCTCCATCGCCAGCGCACGCCCCGCAGCACCTCGAGGACCCTGCTGCGAGCCAACCGTCTGTCCGAATCCCTCATGTCCTCTCCCCTTCGCGGGCCTGCCCCAACCTAGTGCCGGTCGGCTGGAGCCCGCCATGGCATCCCGCCGGTCCCGGCCGCACGGCGCTCCTGGCGCCCCTTCTCAGCTCGTCGCCATTCCCGGAGATCCCACGGCGGTCCGCGACACCCAATTCGACATCACGGTCTCCGCGATGAACAGCCCGAGGGCCGCGAGGAGGAGCCAACGCCACAGCGATTGGCGGCGCTCCTGGTCTTCGCGGCGGAGCTCGGCGGCCTGGGTCAGGGAAGCGCCGTCCTCCGCCGTCGCGGCCGGTGCCGTGATCTGCGCGATCAGCTCCTGCGGATCGATTCGCGCGAGGTTCGACTCGTCGAGGTCGACGTTCACCGCCATGACGAAGGGCCGGTCGGGCTCGGCGCCGGGCTGCCGCACGGTGTAGAACCCGTGCTCGTCCAGCGGCAGGTAGCGCGGGCCCTCCCCGGCGGGAAGCGGGAGCGTCGACCCGGTCGGCGTGAGCGCGACCTGATCCAGCCCCTCCGCGAGGCCGGCCGCCTCGGACGACACGAGGCCGGCGGTCTCGAGGGCGTCGGGGTTCGCCAGGTCGACGACCTGCCCGGTGACGAACCACGGTCGAGCCTCGGCGCGCCCTCCGAGGTACTCGGCGAGGCGGTGCACGAAGGGGAGGTAGACGGGCTGCACGGCGAGGTCGTTCCAGAAGTCGTCGAGCGTCGACGTCCACACGAGCACACGCCCGCGGCCGAGCCGACGCTCCGCGAGGGCGACCGAGCCGTCGTCGAACCGAGCCAGGACGGCAGCGGAATCCGAGGGCTGGAACGCCCGAGCGCGGTAGAAGCGGGCCCCGGTGAAATCTCCGCTGCGCGGGCCGGAGAAGACCTCGAAGATCGGGTGCTCGTACTCCAGGTAGCCCAGGCGCCCGCCCCGGCCCTGGATCCGGTCCTGGACGGGGCCCACCGAGCCCGGCAGCATGTCGGCGGCCGAGGCCGGCCAGCCGCCGTCCTGCCCGAGGGCGATCAGCACGCCTCCGCCCTCCTCGACGAAGGTCCGCAGCCGCTCGGCGGAGCCCCCGTCGATCTGCACGTCGTTGACGAAGACCGCGGCCCGCCCGTCGACGTCCGCGGGCCGGACCGTGTTGGCGCGCCGCACCGAGACGCCGAAGCGCCCGTCCTCGGAGATCTGCAGCGCACCCCGCAGGTAGAGGCTCACGTCCGGGTCCGCGCTGCCGCCCTCGACGATGAGCACCGGCAGCGAGGTGCCGGGGGAGACCACGAAGTGGTGCGAGTCGTCCGCCGGAAGGGCGTCCTGCGGAACGCGCACCGTCCCCCTCGTGTGCGGCTGCGAGAGCGTGAAGGGCTGGAAGGTGACGGCCGTCGCCGCATCGGGCTGAAGGGTGATCGACTGGCTCTGGATCTCCTGGCCGTCGATCTCGAACGCGACCTCGACCTCCTTCGCCGCGTCACCCCCGCGGCGCACGATCCTGGCGGTCGGCGTGACCCGCTCCCGCCCGGACACGATCTGGCGGGGCAGCGACACGTCGGTCACCATCACGTTGTCGACCGGCTCGTCATCGCCGAGGAGGATGGGCGTGACGGACGAGCCCGGCGGGAGTCGGACCCCCTCGTCGCCCGTCCAGCCGTTGCGCTGGAAGTCGCTGAGCAGGAAGACCTCGCCGAAGGCGAGCGTCGACTCCTCGATGATCGTCTGCGCGACCTTGAGCGCCGGCCCGTAGCTGGTCGGCCCCGACCCGACCCGGACGGTATCGAGCGCGCCGCGCAGGCGGAGGCGGTCGGAGGTGGACCGCGCCAGGACCGCGGCGCCCTGGGAGAAGGCGACCAGCGAGGCCCGGTCCAGCGGGCCGAGGCCGTCGAAGACGTCCCGTGCCTCCTCCCGGGCCCGCTCCATCTGGTCGCCGACCGCCATGCTGTACGACTCGTCGATCAGCACGACGACCTCCCGCGGGCCCGCCGCCGCGCCGAGGCCGAGGTCGCTCTCGTCCAGGAACGGGCGCGCGAAGGCGGTCGCGAGCAGCGCCAGCGCCAGCGCGCGCAGCGAGAGCAGGAGCCAGTGCTGGATCCGCCGCCTCCGCTGCTCCTGATAGGGGATCTTCTCCAGGAACATGAGCGACGGGAAGTGCACCACGTTGCGCCGCTGGCGGCGCGTGAGATGCACGACGATCGGGACGACGACGCCCGCGAGGCCGAGGAGGAACAGGGGGACCAGGAAGGCGAGGCTCATCGTGTCTTGCTCAGCCTCTCACGGGCCAACAGGTACTGGAAGAGCGCGAGGTCGAGCGGCTTCGACGTGTCCAGCAGCGTGTAGTCGATGCGGTTGTCCGTGAAGCGCTTCTTCAGGGCGGCGAGGTGCTCCCCCACCATGCGCGTGTAGTCGTCGCGCAGCTTGGCGGGCACGACGGGGATCTGCTCCCGGGTCTCCAGATCCTCGAAGCCGGACGCCTCCTCGAAGGGGAACTCGAGCTCCGTGGGGTCCATCACCTGGAAGACGATCACGTCGTGGCCCCGGGCGCGGAGCGGGCCCACGGCGCCGAGGACCTCGTCCGGCTCCTCGTAGAAGTCGGAGATCACCACGAGGATGCCCTTGCGACGCAGCAGCTCGTTGAAGCGGGCCTGGTGCCGCTTCCACGGCCGCCTCGTCACAGCCTCGTCCCAGATCACCCACAGCACGCAGGCCAGGTTGACCAGCGCCAAGACCCAAAACAGCCCAC
>JBFFWJ010000516.1:0-2888 GCA_041570315.1 Longimicrobiales bacterium
CCGCTTGCCACGGGCCCGGGTGCGCGTCGTCGCCGATGCCGGGCACGCGGTCCATCTCGAGCGGCCCGAGGCCTGGACCGATGCGGTGACGACGTTCCTGGGGAGCTGAGGGTCCGGGGCGCACGGCGGCCCGGGCCGCGGCGGGCTCACTCGCCCAGGACGGTCATGTGGACGATGCGCCTGCGGGGGCGCGTGTCGCTGTCGATGAGCACGATCTGCTGCCACGTCCCGAGCGGGACGGCGCCGTCGACGATCGGCAGCGCGAGGGAGGGACCGACGAGCGACGCGCGCACGTGCGAGTGCCCGTTGTCGTCGTGCCAGGTCTCCTCGTGCTCGTAGCGGGCGTCCCGGGGCGCGATCCGCTCCAGCGCCGTGGCGATGTCGTGGCCCACCAGACCGGGCTCGTACTCGAGCGTGGTGAGCGCCGCGGTCGAGCCGTGCACGAGAAGGGCCGCCTGGCCCGTGCGCACCCCCGATTCGTCGACGGCGCTCTGCACGCTCGCCGTGATGTCGAGGATGTGGTCGTCTCCGCGGGTCTCGTGGCGGAGGGCGAAGGAACGGGAGATCATGGGTGTCTCGTGGGAAGGGATGGACGTGAGAGCGTAGCGCGGGTGTCGCCCGGGCGCCCAGCCGAAGCCCGACCGCGCTGGAGCGCCGCCGCCCGGTGCGCTACACTAGGCCTTCTTCCAACCCGACGCTCGCCGGCCGTCCGCCCCCGCTGGGTCGGACGGCCGCTCTCGTCCCGCGATGACCGCATCGAGTCCACAGTCCGGCAGCGAGCCCGTCTCCAGTCGGGACCGGATGGTCGTGTACCTCGCGGTCCTCGCCGCGCTCTTCCTCGCGGCGCTCGACCAGACGATCGTCTCGACCGCGCTGCCTCGGATGGTCGAGGACCTGCAGGGGATCGACCGGTACGCGTGGGTGGCGACGGCCTACCTCCTCGCCTCCACGGCGCTGGCCCTCCTGTACGGAAAGCTCGCCGACACCTACGCGCGCAAGCACGTCACCCTGGCGGCCGTGGGCCTCTTCCTGAGCGGATCGATGCTGTGCGGGCTGGCCGGGGAGCTCGGCGACCTTCCGCTGCTCGGGGACGGAATGACCCAGCTCGTGGTCTTTCGCGGCCTGCAGGGCGCGGGCGGCGGCGGCCTCTTCGCGATGACGTTCATCGTGATCGCGGACCTCTTCACGCCCGCGGAGAGGGGGCGCTATCAGGGATTGGTCGGCGCCGTCTTCGGCATCGCGTCCGTGCTCGGCCCTCTGATCGGGGGGCTCCTCACCGACCACGCCGGGGGCATCATTCCCGGCGTCGAGGGGTGGCGCTGGGTGTTCTACGTGAACCTCCCGGTCGGGGGCGTCGCGCTCTATCTCATCCTCCGGCGCATGCCGCTGCTCGAGCCCCGGCAGCAGGCCGGCGCGCCCGATCTCCTCGGTGGAGCGCTGCTGCTGGGGGGGCTCGTCCCGCTCATCCTCTCGCTGCAGCTCGACAAGCGCCGCTACCCGTGGCTTCCGACGCTCGCCGCCGAGGGTGCGTCGGGCTGGGACGCATGGGCGACCGCAGCGCTCTTCGCAGGAGGGGCGACGCTCCTCGCCGCGTTCGTCCTCCGCTCCCGGGTGTCTTCGAGCCCGATCCTGGAGCTCGGGCTCTTCGGCAATCGGGTGTTCAAGACCGCGAACGTCGCGACGTTCTTCATGGGCGCGTCGTTCATGTCGGTCACCATCTTCCTGCCCCTCTTTCTCGTGAACGTGCTGGGCGTCTCGGCGACTCGGGCCGGCGCGGCGCTGATCCCCTTCTCGATGGGGATCGTCTTCAGCGCGACGCTGGCGGGCCAGATCGTGGGCAGGGTCGGCTACCGCGTCCAGCTCGTCGCCGGTGCGACCCTCTTCCTTCTCGCCACGGTCCTGTTGGCGCGGATGGGGCCCGACGTTCCGTACTGGCGCGTCACCTCGTACATGGTGATGGCGGGCCTGGGAGTGGGACCGGGGATGCCCCTGTTCACGCTCGCGATCCAGAACTCGGTGGACGTCCGGTTCGTCGGGCAGGCGACCAGCGCGTCCCAGTTCTTCCGTCAGACCGGTGCGACGGTGGGCGCGGCGATCATGGGCACCGTCCTGGCCACGACCCTGGGGGTCGCCTTCTCGAGCTTCGAGCTTCCGCCGGCCCTGGCCCCGGGCACGGACCGCTCGGCGGAGGAATGGGTGTCCACGGGGGGTGCGGAGCTCCCGGCGATGGTCCGAGCCGCGTACGGAGAGCTCGCCGCCGCGGCCGACGGAGCCGAGGCCGCGGACGCCCTGCTCGGGGAGGGCGACCGGAGAGCCGAGGCGCTGGCCGCCGACATCAAGGACGCGTTCGCCGCCGCGACCAGCCGCATCTATTGGCTCACGTCCATCCTCGTCGTGCTCGCGCTCCTGTGGTGCCTCAGGATCCCCGAGCTCCCCCTGCGGACCACGCACGACCGCGCCGTGTCCCCGCCGGACCCGGCCTGACGCTCCGGGTCCACGCTTCTGGCCGGGTTCTTGCCCGTTAGGCGCCCGAAGTCGCTCCTGAGCCGAGGCCCCGGGGAGGTTCGGACGCATGATGAAGAACGTGATGAAGCTGGCGTTCGCCGCGCTTGCCGTGGGCATGGCGGTGCCCGGTACCCGGGCGCAGATCGTCGACCAGCTGCGGCCCATCAGGGACCGCACGGCCGCGTCCATCGTGCCTCGCCGCGTGGAGGCCATGGCCGACCAGCTCGATGTCCGTCTCTCGCGGGGAGAGGGGCTGCCGCATGGGTTCGAGGGGTGGCTGCGGCGCGACTACACCGGCTCGGAGTTCGACCCCTGGGGCAACGTGTACTTTTTGCAGGGCGGGAGACGTTCGTACCGGGTCGGGTCCATGGGCCCCGACGGGC
>JBFFWJ010000517.1:0-2882 GCA_041570315.1 Longimicrobiales bacterium
CCCTTCGGCGGCCTGGTGCGCGACGGGCGGATCTTCGGGCGTGGCGCCTCGGACATGAAATCGGGGCTGGCCGCGGCCGCGGTGGCCGTGGAGGCGGTGCGCCGGGCGGGGATCGCGCTGCGCGGCTCGGTCGAGCTGAGCGGGACCGTCGACGAGGAGAGCGGGGGCTTCGCCGGTGTGGCGCACCTGTGCGAGGCGGGTTTGATCGGGGCCGACCGGACCGACTTCGCGATCATTCCCGAGCCGTTCGGGCCCGACCGGATCTGCGTGGGACACAAGGGCGTGTACTGGTGCGACGTCACCGCCCACGGCCACGTGGCGCACGGCAGCATGCCCCACCTGGGACACAGCGCGATCGGCGACGCCGCGGCCCTGGTCGGGGAGATCGAGGGCGGCCTGGGGGCCCGTCTCGCGGAGCGCGTCACGGGGATGCCGGTCGTACCGGCCGCGTCGCGGGCATCGTCCATCAACGTGAACGCGATCCACGGGGGGCAGCCGGCCGGAGATCTCCAGTCGCCCTGCGTCGCCGACCGCTGCACGGTCACCCTGGACCGTCGGTTCATCCCCGAGGAGTCCCTCGAGACCGTGAGGGCCGAGGTCGAGGAGGTGGTCCGGGCGGTGGAGGCCGGGCACCCCCGGCGTCGGTTCACGATCGAGGACCGGCTGGCCGTGCGACCGGTGCGGGCGCCCTCCGACTCCCCCGTGATCGCGGCGCTCGCATCGGCGGTGCGGCGCGTGCGCGGGAGGGAGGCCGAGCTGGTCGCGAGCCCGGGCACCTACGACCAGAAGCACTTCGCCGGAATCGGCGGCGTGGAGCACTGCGTCGCCTACGGGCCGGGGCCGTTGAAGGAGGCGCACCAGCCGGACGAATCGTGCTCGATCGACGACCTGGTCGCGTCGGCCCAGGTGCTCGCGCTCGCGATCGTGGAGCTGGTGGGATGACCCCGGGGGGGCGCCTCGCGTCGGTCTCCGCCGGGCCCCGTCGGGCCGGCGTGATCGCGTCCACGACCGTCCGCCTCGACGTCTACAGCGACTACACCTGCCCCTGGTGCTACGTGGGGTGGGCCCGTCTCGCCAGGGCGCTCGCCCGCCTTCCCGCCGGTGTTCGCGCCGACGTGCGGTGGCGCCCCTTCGAGATCCATCCGGAGGTGCCTCCCGAGGGGATGCCGTTCGAGGACCTGCCGTACACGCCGGAGCAGTGGGCGCGCATGCAGCGGGCGCTCCGCCGCAGCGCCGCCGCGGAGGGTCTCGAGGTGGGCCGCCGGCCCAAGGTGTCGAACACCCACCGCGCTCTTGCGGCCGGCGCGTATGCACAGGCCGAGGAGCCGGACCGCTTCGAGGCCTTCCACGGAGGCCTCTTCCGAGCCTACTTCGCGGAGGGTCGGGACCTGGGGGATCCGGGCGTGGTGGACGGGCTCGCGCGCTCCTGCGGGCTCGACGCCGAGCGCCTCGGGGAGGCGCTCGACTCCGGCCGGTACGACCCCGAGCTGCTCGAGACGGCGAGATTGGCCCACGTCCGGGGGATCTCGGGGACCCCCACCTTCGTGTTCGACGACCGTTTCGCCGCCGTGGGCGCACAGCCCGTGGAGCAGCTGCTCCTGGGCTTCGACGCCGCGCTCAGAGAGGAGAGATGACGTGATCCGCAACGTGGCTCTCGGGGCGCTCGCCCCGATCGTGGTGTCCGTGCTCGCGGCCTGCGCCGAATCGGGCGAGGCGCCCCACCTCGGCTCGATCACCGCCGAGGGGCTGGCCGGGGACCTGTACGCCCTGTCGCACGACTCGATGGGTGGCCGGCTGGCCGGCACGCCCGATCTGGACCGGGCGTCGGACTGGATTCGCGGGCGATTCTCCGACCTGGGGCTCGAGCCTGCCGGGGACGCTGGCACCTTCGATCAGCGCTTCGACCTCGTCTGGTTCGGGCTCGGCGAGCCCAACGCGCTGACCGTCGCGGGGGCCGGAGGTCCGCGCCCGGCGGGCGACGGGTGGACGCCGGTCGACGTGAGCGGCTCGGCCTCGGCCTCGGGCGACGTGGTCTTCGCGGGGTTCGGCATCGTCGAGCCCAGGCTGGGCTGGGACGACTATGGGCTGCAGGACCTGGGCGGCAGCGTCGTGCTCGCGCTCGAGCGCGAGCCCGGGGTCGACGATCCGGCGAGCCCCTTCGAGGGGGTGGTCACCGCGGAGGCCTCCCGGGAGTGGCGCAAGGCGCTGAGCGCCCAGGAGCGGGGCGCATCGGCGATCCTCTTCGTGCGCGACGTGCACAACCGGAGCGACGCCGAGGACTGGGGGGAGGCGCATCGCGGGAGCTGGCCCGAGGAGCGGAGACGCATCGAGCGCTTCACGCTCGGCGCGTGGGTCGAGCAGATCGAGATCCCCGCGGCCCGGATCTCCGCCGCGCTCGCCGAGCGACTCGTCGCGGGCTCCGGCCGAACGCTGGAGGAGCTGGCGCGGGCCGCCGAGTCCGCGACGGACGGGCTCGGCGTCGTCGAGCTGCCCGGGGCACGGGTCGACCTGACCGTGTCGGTCGAGCGCAACGTCGTGGAGGGGCGAAACGTCCTGGCGATGATCGAGGGATCCGACCCCGAGCTGCGCGACGAGGTGGTGGTCATCGGGGCGCACCACGACCACAACGGGGCCGACGGCCCGACCGTCTACAACGGCGCCGACGACGACGGCTCGGGGACGGTGGGGGTCATGGCGGTGGCGGACGCGTACGCGCGCGCCGCCGAGGACGGCCGGCGTCCACGCCGGAGCGTGATCTTCGCCATCTGGGACGCCGAGGAGCGGGGGCTCCTGGGCGCCTGGTACTACACCGAGCGGCCGCTCTTCCCGCTCCCGAGGACGGCCGCGAAGCTCAACCTCGACATGATCGGGCGACACGTGGA
>JBFFWJ010000518.1:0-2875 GCA_041570315.1 Longimicrobiales bacterium
GCCGGCGGCGTCCGGGGCCGGCGCCCCTCGAGCCGGCGGCGCATCGGGCTCGGCCCGATCACCGCCACCGCCCTCCTCGCCGGGCGCGCCCTCCCTCGGGACCCCCGCCGCCTCTTTCGATGTATCATGGGCCCGCGGACGCCGCCTTCACCTTGTCCGCA
Source organism: Longimicrobiales bacterium (assembly GCA_041570315.1). Classification (GTDB taxonomy): domain Bacteria; phylum Gemmatimonadota; class Gemmatimonadetes; order Longimicrobiales; family Gaopeijiaceae; genus JBFFWJ01. The sequence continues at coordinate 162 of JBFFWJ010000518.1, forward strand.
GCGATCTGTCGCGTAGCCTTACTCCTCCGCCAACACGGATCGCGCGGTCGCGGCTCCCCCGGGGCCGCGGTCCGCGCACGATCGAAGCTGGAGCTGACGAATGAAGAAGAAGACGTGCCTGTCCGTCGCCGTGGCGCTCGCAGCCGCCGGCGCCCTGTCGCCCGCGGCGGCCCAATCCTTCGGCAACGCGCTCGTGGTCTCCGGCGACCAGGTGATCGTCGGCGAGCCCTCCTACGAGATGCGCTCCGGCGTCGTGTACGTGTTCGAGCGGACGGCCGGGGGCGAGTGGGCGCAGGTCCAGCGCCTCGAGCCGGCCGACGGTGAGGCGGGCAACCGCTTCGGGATCCGCCTGGCCCGTCAGGACGACGTCCTGCTCGTGTCGGCCACGCGAGCCGACGCGGGCACCGGGGCCGTCTACGTCTTCGAGAGCCGCGACGGGGTGTGGGGCGAGACCGGCCGGCTCGAGATCGACGGCCGCAGCCCGGCCGACAGCCTCGGCAGCGGGCTCGCGATCGACGGCGAGTGGGCCATGGTCGGCACGGTCGCGCAGGACGGGGCGCGGGGCGCCGCGTACGCGTTCCGCCGGCAGGGCGACACGTGGGTTCAGCACTCCCGCCTCGCGCCCGACGGGCTCGCCGAGGAGGCCCGCTTCGGCAGCGCGGTGGTCCTCGCGGGCGGACACGCGCTGATCTCGGCGCCCTCGGCCGACGACGGCCAGGGCGCGGTGTACGCCTATCGCTTCGACGCCGGCTCCGGCACCTGGCAGTCGCAGGGGCAGCTCCAGGCCCCCGCGCTGGACGCCCAGGCCGGCTTCGGCTCCGACATGGAGGTCAGCGAGGGCGTGGCCCTGATCGGCGTGCCCGGGTTCTTCCAGGGCACGGGCGCCGCGTACGAGTACGTGCTCTCCGGCGACGTGTGGCAGCTCGCGGCGATCCTGCAGCCGTTCGAGACCGCGGGGGGCGCGCAGTTCGGGTCGTCGATCACGTTCGACGGCGAGACCGCCTGGATCGGCTCGCCCGGTGCCGGCCGCGGCGCCGGCCGCGTCTTCGCCTTCACCCGGGACGCCGGGACGGGCGAGTGGGTCATGGCGAGCAAGGTGGCTTCCGACCCCGGCGGGCGGGAGTTCTTCGGCGCCACGGTCGCGATGGCCGGAGATCTCGCCGTCGGGTCCGCGCTGCGCGCGGATCGCGGGGCCGGCGCCGCCTACGTCTTCGAGCGGGGCGCGGACGCCTGGTCCGGCGCCGGGCGTCTCGTGGGCGACGTGCTCGGCATGGACGCCGTCCTGGGCGAGGAGGTTCCCTGCTCGGAGGAGGGCGCCGCCGCGGCCTTCGAGTGCGCGTCGGTCGACCTGCTCTCCTTCCTCCCGGTCCAGGAGATGGGCGCGAACCGGGGCGTCGTCACCAACGACGTATGGGGCTGGACCGACCCCGGGACGGGCCGCGAGATCGTGCTCGTGGGCATGTCCGACCAGACCGCGTTCGTGGACATCACGAACCCCGGCCAGCCGGCCTACCTGGGCCGGCTCCCGATGCACGAGGGCGCGCGCGCTTCGACCTGGCGGGACATGAAGGTCTACCGCGATCACGCCTTCATCGTGTCGGACGGCGCGGGACAGCACGGCATGCAGGTCTTCGACCTGACGCGCCTGCGCGGGCTCGACGGGTCGAGCCCGGTCACGTTCGACGAGGACGCGCACTACGCCGAGATCGCGAGCGCGCACAACATCGTCATCAACGAGGAGACGGGCTTCGCCTACTCTGTCGGCAGCAGCGGGGGCGGGCAGACGTGCGGCGGCGGGCTCCACATGATCGACATCCGTGAGCCGACCAGCCCCACCTTCGCCGGTTGCTTCCAGGACATGACGACCGGCCGGCAGCGCACCGGCTACTCGCACGACGCCCAGTGCGTCGTCTATCACGGCCCCGACGAGGACTACCAGGGCCGGGAGATCTGCCTCGGATCGAACGAGACCGCGCTCTCGATCGCGGACGTCACCGACAAGTCGAACCCGGTGGCGGTCGCGATGGCGTCGTATCCCAACGTCGGGTACTCGCACCAGGGCTGGCTCTCCGAGGACCACGCCTGGTTCTTCATGGGCGACGAGCTCGACGAGACCGGCGGCTCGGTGACCAACACCCGTACGCTGATCTGGGACCTGGCCGACCTGGACGATCCCGTGCTCGCGCGCGAGTTCATGGCCGAGACGAGGGCGACCGACCACAACCTGTACATCCTCGGCAACACGATGTACCAGTCGAACTACAAGTCGGGCCTGCGCGTCTACGACGTCTCCGATCCGCAGAACCCGGTCCTGACCGGGCACTTCGACACGGTGCCGTACGGCGGGGACGACGCGTCGATGACCGGGTCGTGGTCGAACTACCCCTACTTCGAGAGCGGGGTCGTGGTCGTGACCAGCGGGCGGGAGGGTCTCTTCCTCGTGCGCTACCGCCCCCCGACCATCTCGCAGTAGGAGCGGAGGGGATGCCCACCTCGGCCCCGCGGGGCCGGTCGGCGAGGGGCCGCGCGCGGGGGCGAAAGCCCGCGTGTCGGGGACGGCCGTCGCCCGCGATCCCGGCAGCCCTGCGACGCCTGCTCGCCGCGGGAGCGCTCCTCGGCGCCGCGCTTCCGGGGGCCGCTCGCCCGGGCCCCACCGCCGCGCAGCAGCTCCTCTACGTCGCCAACCAGGAGGACGTGACGGTCTCGGTGATCGA
>JBFFWJ010000519.1:0-2872 GCA_041570315.1 Longimicrobiales bacterium
CCCTCGAGGAAGCGATCCGCAGCATGACCTCGCTGCCCGCGCTCGTCTTCGGCATGCCCGACCGCGGCGCGCTGCGCGCCGGCGCCGCCGCCGACGTCGTGGTCTTCGACCTCGGGCGCGTCCGCGACGTCGCGACCTTCACCGACCCGCACCGCTACTCGGAGGGGATGGTGCACGTCTTCGTGAACGGGCGGGCGGCGATCCGGGACGGGGCGTTCACCGGCGAGCGGCCGGGGCGGGTGCTGCGCAAGGGAGCGCGGTAGCCGCCCGGGGCCGGGATCGGGCCGGTCCCATCGCGTCATCGCCCCCTCAGGCGCTTGGAGGTGCGCGCCAGGGGTGATCGCCCGCTCCCGCGCCCAGGCGGGGTGGCCCGTCACCGGACGCAGGGCGGGACGCCGCCACCGCCCCGGGCGCAGGGCGGGATCCCGCCGCGGCCCCGGCGGCCTTCAGCCGCTCCGAGCCCCGCGCTAGATTTCCCGGCGTGCCCGCCCAGCGGTGGCCGAACGGCACCGATCAGCGGGAGCTTCCACCGGACGTGCAACATGCGGGAGCCGCGCTCCCGAGGTCGCTGGCTCGCCCTGGCCCTGTGTTCGGGCGTGGTCGGGGCTTCGTCGCTCGGTGCGGCGGCGCCGGAAGGCAGCCAACGTGACCCCGACCGTTTCGGAGGGGCGGGCGGGGCCTCCGCCCTCCTCTGGGGCGAGCTCGGCCACGTCGCGCCGCCCCCAGCGGGCTGGACCGCATCGGGGGACGGGCCGCACTCCGTGGAGACCGCACCTCGTCGGACACGAGACGGCCTGTCCGACGGTCCCCCCTTCGCCTCGGCCGTCCGGCCCGAGGGATCGGGGGAGGCGCGCCGCCGCGCGGGAATCCGCCTCTTCGGTCTGACCGCCGTTCCGTCGAACGCTCCGCCCGGGTCCTGATCCTTCGAGGGGCGCCCCAGGCGCCGGCCTCGAGGCGTTCGAATCGTGCCGCTCCGCTTCCCGGGGCGGCGACCCACGACCCAGGAGCACCCCGTTCGCCGGGGTGGGAGTCTATCCGATGTTCATGCACGCGATGCTCGCGGTGTTCGCCCAGGCCAACGACGGGTTGTCCCTACACAAGATCGTGGCCAGCCTCCCGAGGGACCCGGCTTCCCTCTTCACCCTGCTGCTGCTCGGAGGCGTCTTCGGCTGGGTGCTCTGGACGGGGACGCGTCCGGGCGGAAGGGGTGGGCGTCCGGCCTGATGGAGCCCCGGGCGAGGGGCGTCCCGCCGCGCCGGGCGTGACGCGGGAACGCCTCTCGGCCCGGTCTCACGGGGACAGCGGCGGCCTCGTGAGGTGGAATCCGGACGCGTCCTGATACGCCTTGGCCAGGCGGAGCATCGCGGCCTCTCCGTAGAGCGCGCCCACGAAGAGGATCCCCGTGGGCGTGCCGTCCGAAGCGAACCCGTTGGGCACCGACACCGCCGGATGCCCGGTCAGGTTCGTGGCGGAGTTGTTGGCGCTCCCGCCGTGAGGGGCCACGTAGACGTCCAGGTCGCCCATCGCCTCGGCCATGCCCTGCATGAGCTGGGCGCGCCGCCGGTTCAGCTGGACGTACTCCACGGCCGGGAACAGGCGCGCCACGCGCATCAGCATGTCCTCGGGCTCGTCCCGGTCCTGGATCAGGAGATCGATGCGACCGGTCTGCACCAGCTCGTCGAAGGCCGCCGCCTCGTCGACCAGGAGCATCTGCAGGGCGTCCATGTCGGCGTGCTCGGGAAGGGCGAAGGGCCGTAGCTCCACGCCCAGGCGTCCGAGGGCCTCCAGGGTGGCGAGGTCGTTCGCGCGCTCGGCGGCGGCGCGCTCGCCTCGCCGCTCCGCCTCGAACGCCTGCGCGAGGTACCCCACCCTGAGCCCGGCGAGGGGTGCGGCGGCGTCCCAGTTGAAGGGCCGGTCCGCCACGGCCAGGTCGAGGAGGTCCGGGCCCCGGATCGCCTCGAAGACCAGGGCGCAGTCCTCCACGGAGCGGCACATGGGCCCCACCTTGTCGAGGCTCCAGCTGACGGGCATGACCCCGTGCCGGCTCACCCGCCCGAAGGTGGGGCGCAGGCCCGTGACGCCGCAGGTGCGCGACGGCCCCACGATCGAGCCCAGCGTCTCGGTGCCGATGGAGAAGGCCACGAGGCCCGCCGCGGTGGCCGCCGCCGGGCCCGCCGACGAGCCGCCTGATCCCTCTTCGGGGCTCCAGGGGTTGCGCGTGCGGCCGCCGAACCACCGGTCGCCCCGGGCGATCTCGCCCGTCGTGAGCTTGGCCACCAGCACGGCGCCGGCGTCGGAGAGCCGCCGGACCACCGTGGCGTCGTAGTCCAGGGTCTGGTCACGGTACGCCTCGGAGCCCCAGGTGGTGCGGTACCCGCGCTTGGCGAGCAGATCCTTGGCGCCCCAGGGGACCCCGTGCAGCGGTCCCCGGTACCGGCCCTCCGCCAGCTCCCGGTCCGCCCGCTCGGCCTCCTCCATGGCGAGCTCCGGCGTGAGGGTCACGACGCACTCGAGCACCCGGTCGAAGCGACGCCGGCGGTCGAGGTAAATTTGCGTCAGCTCCACGGAGCTGACCTGCCCCGACGACACGAGGGCGCCGAGGTGCGTGACCGGCCAGAATGCGACCTCCTCCAGGTCGGCCGGCCGCGTCACGCGGGGCGGTGGGCTCGGCCGGAAGGGACGGCGCTCGTCGCCGAAGGTCTGGCCGGGAACCACGGGGCTGAAATGGAGGGGCGGTGCGACGGTCTGATCGATGGGGACGGTCCGCAGCTCGCGGTGGAGCGCGAGGTTCTGGTTCACGCCCTCGACCATCTCCTCGACGTCGGCCGGGGAGAACGCCAGTCCGGCCAGCCGCGCCGCGTGGTCGATCATC
>JBFFWJ010000520.1:0-2862 GCA_041570315.1 Longimicrobiales bacterium
CGAACACCAGGTTCAGGGCGGGCTCCATGTTGGCCTCCACCGGGGTGTAGAGGCTCGTTCCGATCCCCCGGTTCACCTCCGGATGCTCCTGCTCGAGCCGGCTCGCGATCGACGCCATCTCCTGCGCCGCCAGCTCCCGGGTCACGCCGTCGCGCAGCCGGCCCCACACGGTCAGGTACCGTCCCTCGCCGCGGGCGGTCGCGAGCGGGTCGTCGCGCAGCGGGACCCACACCTCGGTGTTGTTCGGGAACTCGAAGCCCTCGGGCATGACACCCAGGATCGTGGCCGGCTCGCCGTTGACGCGGACCTCGCGCCCGAGCACCGAGGGGTCGCCGCCGTAACGGTCGCGCCACGCCGCATAGCCGAGCACGAGATGGGGCGGGGAGCCCGGACGGTCCTCGCCCTCCGCGAAGCCCCGCCCCAGGATCGGCTCGACCCCCAGGACCGTGAAGGCGTTGGCCGACACGAAGCCGCCGGAGAACCGCACCGGCTCGTCGGCGCCCGCGACGTTGACCGTGCCGCCGTACGTGCCCAGGAGCCCCTCGAAGGAGGTCTGGCGCTCCCGCCAGTCCGCGAAGTCCTGGATGGGGACGTTGCGCCGGGTCTGGTTCCGCTCCAGAGCGGTCTCGTACACGAGGAAGACGCGGTCCGGGTCCGGAACGTCGATGCCCCGGAAGTAGATCCCGTACAGCACGCTGAACATGAACGAGCACAGGCCGATGCCCATGGCGAGCACGACGACCGCCACGGCGGCCGAGCCCGGCATGCGCAGCAGCGCGCGGGCACCGAACTTCAGGTCCTTGAGGATCGACGACACGCCACCCCTCCTCGCTCGGGTCAGCGGTGCCCTACGACCGCGGGCACGCCCGAGGTTTCGCACGGACGGGCCCGGGAGGGAGCACGGGAGCGCCCCCTACGGACGCGGGCGCTTGCGTCGGCGCGCCCGACTCCGGAGGTTGCCCCTCCCCCGACACCCCCCGACCAGGAGCCCGGCGATGCACTCCGACGAGACCTCGAGAGAAGCCGCCCAGGCGAAGTTCCGCCGCACGCTCATCCAGGTGCTGATCGTGCAGGTCGTCGCGCTGGCGCTCCTGGGCTTCCTGCAGCTCCACTACAACCGCTAGCCGGGCCCGCCGCCGCGGTGACGAAGGTCCCGAGCGCTCCCGTCGAGGCTGCCTAGCCCATGCACCCGATCAACTGGGTGATCGTCGCGGTGTACCTCGTCTACGTGGTCGTCGACGGGATCCGCAAGTCGAAGGACACCGACACGATCTCGGGCTACTTCACCGCCAACCGGAGCCTCTCGTGGTGGGTCGTGGGGCTGTCCGTGATGGCGACGCAGCTCTCGGCGATCACGATGATCGGGACGCCGGGCCAGGGCGCGACGGACGGGATCCGCTTCGTCCAGCTCTACTTCGGCCTCCCGCTCGCGATGGTCATCCTGGGCGTGACGCTCGTCCCGCTCCTGCACGGGTCGGGCGTGTACACGGCCTACGAGTACCTCGAGCGGCGCTTCGATCCCAAGACGCGCTCGCTGACCGCCTTCCTCTTCCTGCTGTCGCGGGGGATGTCGGTGGGCACGATCATGGCGGCGCCCGCGGTCGTGTTCAGCGCCATCTTCGGCGTCCCGCTGCTGTGGAGCGTCGCGGTGATCGGCGTGCCGACCGTGGCGTACACGATGGTCGGCGGGGTGCAGGCGGTGGCGTGGGCGGACGTCAAGCAGATGGTCCTGATCGTCGTGGCCCTCGTCGCGATCATGCTCGTGCTCCTCGTGCAGATGCCCGTCAACCCGGACGAGGCGCTGCGCATCGCGGGCGCGACGGGCCGCCTGCGCGCCTTCGACTTCTCCTTCACGGTGAACGAGCAGTACACGTTCTGGTCGGGCGTGATCGGCGGCACCTTCCTCATGCTCTCGTACTTCGGCACCGACCAGAGCCAGGTCCAGCGCTACCTGGCGGCCCGCTCCGTGGACCAGGCGAAGAGCTCGCTCCTCATGAGCGCGTACTGGAAGATCCCGCTCCAGGCGCTCGTGCTCCTGGTCGGGGTCGGCATCTTCGTCTACTACCAGTTCGTCCGCCCGCCCCTCCTCTACAATCCCGCGCAGGAGGCGGCGGTCGTGGCCGAGCGGGGCGCCGCGTACGAGGCGCTCCAGGCGAGCTACGGGGAGGCCTTCGCGCTGCGGGAGGCGGCGGCGCGGTCCGTGGCGGACGCCGGGGGCGGAGCCGCCGCGGCGTCGGCGATGGAGACCTTCCGGGCCCGCGAGGCGGACGTCCAGGCGCTGCGCACCGAGGCGCTCGCGATGGCCGAGGAGGTGACCGGCGCCGACTCCAACGACGTCAACTACGTCACGCTCGCCTTCGTGCTCCGGGAGCTCCCGATCGGCCTCGCGGGCCTCTTCATCGCCGGGGTGATCGCGGCGGCGATGTCCAGCATCGCGGCCGAGCTCAACGCGCTCGCGACCACGAGCGTCATCGACCTCTACCGCCGCTGGCTGAGGCCGGAGGCGACCGACGCGCACTACCTCGCGGTCTCGCGGGGCGCGACGGTGCTGTGGGGCATCTTCGCCTGCGTCGTCGCCACCTACGCGGCGACGCTCGGCTCGCTGATCGAGGTCGTGAACCGCTTCGGCTCCTTCTTCTACGGGTCGATCCTCGGCGTCTTCCTGCTCGCCATGGTCCCGCGGGCCGGAGGGTGGGGCGCGTTCCTCGGGCTGATCGCCGGGATGACCGTCGTCGGCTTCGTGAACTTCGGGACCGATGTCGCCTACCTCTGGCAGAACGTCATCGGCGCGGTCGTCGTCGTGGCCGTCGGGGTCGCGGTCGGCGGTGGAGGAGGCCCGGCCGTGACGACCGAGGCGAGCTA
>JBFFWJ010000521.1:0-2845 GCA_041570315.1 Longimicrobiales bacterium
CGCCCGCCGGGCCCGCCAGGGCACCCTGCGCTCCGATGGCGAGGGGGTCGAGACCCACGGCCTCGGCTCCGATGCGCGCCGCGCCCATCTCCACGGATAGGTCGTATCGGCCGGCGTCGGCGCCGTGCAGGAGCAACCTCACCTCGTCCCCTCCGACGGTGACGCGGAAGGGGGAGCGCTCACCGCGACGGGCGAGAAAGGAACCGAGCACCCGCAGCCCGTTGCCGCTGCGCTCGAACTCTCCTCCATCCGGGTTGAACATGCGCAGCCGGGCCACGCCGTCCGCCCGCTCGGCCAGGAGCGCGACGATGCCCTCGGCGCCGACCCCTCGGTGGGGATCGCAGACCAGGGCCACGCGCTCCGGGCTGGGAAACCACCCCGGTCCCTCCTCGAAGACCAGGTAGTCGTTGCCGAGCCCATGAGCCTTGTAGAAGGCTCGTGACAACGACGGCCGCGCCGGCCAACGCATCATCGGACCGCCGATGGGTGCGGGGGAGCGTGGAGCACGTCGTGCGCGACGGCGGCGGTGTGCGGGGTCATCGGCATCGCGGGGCTCGAGGTCGTGTCGGGCCGGCTCGGCGCCGGCGCGACCGCCCAGTGTACGCACGGTCGGCCGAAGCCGCACACCGAGGGGCCGCCACGGCCGACCCGGGTGCTCCGCGGTCCTCGGGCGGCGTGCGCGTCACGCCGGGAGCGGCCCCGCCCGCGCTCGGCCTTGGAGCTTTCGCCACGGGCGTGCTACCTTTGCAGCATATCTTCGACGGGGCGATTTGAGGCGTATTGCGGCCCGCACGAGCCACTCCGTGGCGTCGGCAAACGAGCTAAAAAGCCGAAGCCCCATCGCGTACGGTCGCGAGGGGCCTTCGTATTGGAGGAAGCCGTACAGATGAGCGTCGCAACCGCCCAACGCACGCGCCGAGAGCGCATCGCGAGCCTGGACGAGCAGCTCACGCGCAGGATCCTGGTCATCGACGGCGCGATGGGCACGATGATCCAGCGGCACGCCCTCACCGAGGAGGACTTCCGCGGAGATCGCTTCCGCGACACCTCGACGTCCCTGCTCGGGGCCAACGACCTCCTGTGCCTCACCCGCCCTGACGTGATCCGCGAGATCCACTCGGAGTACCTCGCCGCCGGTGCCGATCTGGTCGAGACCAACACCTTCAGCGCCAACCGGATCTCGCTGGCCGACTACGGGCTCGAGGAGATCGCCGAGGAGCTGAACCGCGCGGCCGCTCGCCTCGCCCGGGAGGCAGCCGACGCGGCGGAGGCCGCGGACCCGCACCGGGTCTGCTGGGTCGTCGGCGCGCTCGGGCCCACGAACCGGACCGCCTCGATCTCACCGGACGTCGGTGATCCGGGAGCGCGCAACGTCTCCTTCGACGAGCTCGTGGCTGCCTACCGGGAGCAGGCGCGGGGGCTGCTCGACGGAGGCGCGGACCTCCTGCTCGTCGAAACCGCGTTCGACACGCTGAACGCGAAGGCGGCCCTGTACGCGCTCTCGCACGCGCTGTCCGAGCTCGACGAGGACGTACCGGTGATGATGTCCGGCACGATCACGGATCAGAGCGGACGGACCCTGTCGGGACAGACCCCCGAGGCGTTCTACCACTCCGTCGCCCACGGCGCGCAGCCGGGCCCGGGACGCAGGAGCGGCCTCCTGTCGGTCGGCCTCAACTGCGCGCTCGGGATCGACCAGCTCCGGCCCTTCCTCGAGGAGCTTTCGGACGCCGCGCCGCTGCCGATCAGCTGCTATCCGAACGCCGGCCTGCCGAACGAGTTCGGGGAGTACGACGACACGCCGGAGCACATGGCCGCGGTGACCGCGGAGTTCGCCGACGCGGGCTTCCTGAACATCGTCGGGGGATGCTGCGGCACGACGCCCGACCACATCCGGGCGATCGCCGAAGCGGTTGGAGGCCGAGCGCCGAGGCCGATCCCGCATCGGGAGCACCGCACCCGGCTCTCCGGGCTCGAGCCGCTCACGATCGGTCCGGACTCGCTCTTCGTGAACGTCGGCGAGCGTACGAACGTCACGGGGTCGCGGCGCTTCGCGCGGCTGATTCGCGAGGATGACTACGAGACCGCCCTCGAGGTGGCGCGCCAACAGGTACAGGGCGGCGCGCAGATCCTCGACGTCAACATGGACGAGGGCCTCCTCGACGCCGAGGCGGCCATGACGCGCTTTCTCAACCTCCTGGCCTCGGAGCCGGAGATCGCGCGCATTCCGATCATGGTCGACTCCTCCGACTGGCGGGTGATCGCCGCGGGGCTGAAGACCCTGCAGGGCAAGGGCGTCGTCAACTCGATCTCGCTCAAGGATGGCGAGGACGCTTTCCGTGAGCGGGCCCGGGACGTCCGCAGGTTCGGCGCCGCGGCCGTCGTCATGGCCTTCGACGAGGAGGGCCAGGCCGACACGCCGGACCGCCGGCTCGACATCTGCTCCAGGGCGTATCGGATTCTCGTCGAGGAAGAGGGCTTCCCCCCCGAGGACGTGATCTTCGATCCGAACGTCTTCGCCGTCGCCACGGGGATTCCCGAGCACGACCGCTACGCGGTCTGGTTCATCGACGCGGTGCGCGGCATCAAGGCAGCTTGTCCCCACGCGCTCACCAGCGGCGGTATCAGCAACGTCTCGTTCTCCTTCCGCGGGAGCCCGGAGGTGCGCGAGGCGATGCACGCGGCCTTCCTGTACCACGCGATCGACGCCGGGCTGGACATGGGGATCGTCAACGCCGGCGCGCTCCCGGTGTACGACGAGATCCCCCGCGACCTGCTCGGTCCCGTGGAGGACGTGCTGTTCGCGCGCTCGCCGGAAGCGACGGAGGTGCTCACGCGGATCGCC
>JBFFWJ010000522.1:0-2842 GCA_041570315.1 Longimicrobiales bacterium
GACGTCTCGCTGACCGACGAGGAGGTCCGCACGATCGTCGCCTGGGTCGACGCGGGAGCGCCGGAGGGGGACCCGGGCGACCTTCCGCCGCCCGTCGAGTGGCCGGACCCGAGGAAGTGGGCGCTCGAGGACGAGCTCGGGCCCCCCGACCTGATCGTGCGCTCGGCGCCCTACGACGTCGTCGCCGACGGCCAGGACCAGTGGTGGTTCCCCCAAGGCGAGTTCGGGGGCTTCGACACCGAGCGGTGGATCCGGGCCGCGGAGTTCAAGCCTTCGTTCCCGCTCGGCAAGAAGGTGGTCCATCACGGCCACGCCACGCTCAGCCAGGACGCGCCCGACGGCGGCGCCGGCGTCAACGTGGCGCTGGCCCGATACGGGGTCGGCAAGTCGTGGGAGGTGTTCCCGGAGAACACCGGCGTCCGGATCCCGCCGGGCCCCGGTACGGTGAGCTGGAACCTCCACTACTTCCCGAGCGGGGACCCGGTGCCCGGCGACGTGGTCGAGGTCGGCGTCTGGCTCTACCCGCCGGGGGAGGAGCCCGACCTCGTCTCCGTCGGGGAGCGACGCTTCCTGATCGACGGCACGAGCGCCACGGGTCAGCGGGCGCGCGATCTGATCATCCCGCCGCACGGCACGCTGACCCTCGAGCGCGCGTACGTCCTCGACCAGCCTGCGATCATCCACAGCTTCCGGCCCCACATGCACATGCGGGGCAGCGGGATGACGATGGAGGCGATCTACCCAGACGGGCGGCGGGAGCTGCTGAGCCACGTCGACAAGTACGATCACAACTGGCAGATCTCCTACACGTACGCCGAGCACGCGAAGCCGGTGCTGCCCAAGGGGAGCGTGCTCCTGCTGCACTCCTACTACGACAACACCGAGGGCAACCCGATCAACCCGGACCCCGATCAGTGGGTGGGGTTCGGAGCCCGCGGCGTCGACGAGATGTCGCACGCGTGGATCGGGATCACCTACATCGACGAGGTCGAGTACGCGCGCCTGATCTCCTGAGGCGACCACGGGCGCGCTCGACGCGCAACGCCCCTCCAGAGCCGGCCGCCAGGCGTCGCCCCGGGGGGCTCGCCGGACCCGTCACGGCGACCTATCGTCGTCGCGACGCGTTCCCCTCCGCAAGGAGATGCAGCCATGAGATGCCAGGTGCGCCCGTCCCTCCGGGTCGCGCTCGTGACGGCGGCGCTGAGCGTCTCGCCGCCGGCGCCCGCGCTCGACGCGCAGCAGCCGCCCGACGACGCCGCCCGGGCGTCGCAGCTCGCGACGGCCGCCGATTTGGCCGAGATCGTCCAGACGTTCGAGGACTTCGTCGAGCGCCAACGGCACGAGCACGACGTGCTTCGCCGCAAGGTCGACGACCTTATGTTCTTCCTGCGCCTCTCCGACGTCGCCGAGGTCCAGATGGTGACGTTCCGGAGCGGGCCCCCGCGGTGGCCCGATTCCGACGGCAGCCTCGTGTACCCTCACGTCGTGCACGAGCAGGGTGACTCGCTCACGGTGCCCGCGTACGTGTTCATCCCGCACGACCTCGACCGGAGCGCGGAGCACCCGCTCATCGTGCTCGTCCACGGAGGGGTGCACTCCAACCACTCGAGCGGCACGGCGAACGTGATGAGGGAGATGCTCGAGCAGGGCTACACGATCATCGCGCCCGAGTACCGTGGCAGCACCGGCTACGGCCGGAGCTGGTACCGGCAGATCGACTACGGGGACACCGAGGTGCTGGACAGCTACAACGCCGGCCGGCACGCGCTGCGGACGTACCCGTTCCTGGACGAGGACCGCGTGGCGGTCGTCGGGTGGAGCCACGGGGGGCTGCACGCGCTCTTCAACATCTTCCGCTATCCCGACACGTACGCCGTCGCGTACGCGGGCGTGCCGGTGAGCGACCTCGTGTCCCGCATGGGCTACACCGGTCAGGGCTATCGCGAGCAGTACTGGGCCGACTACCACCTCGGCGTCGCGGACAGGGCCGCCATCCCGGAGCTGCGCAGGCGCTCGCCGTCGTGGAACACGGCCCAGTACCAGGGCACGCCGCTCATGATCACGACGAACACGAACGACGGGGACGTCAACGTGCTCGAGGTCGAGCGCCTCATCCAGGCGCTCCAGGCCGACGGCAAGGAGGGCTTCCGGTACCGCATCTACCAGGATGCGCCCGGCGGCCACTCCTTCGACCGCCGGGACAACGACCTCGCGCTCGAGCAACGGCGCGAGATGTACGAGTTCCTCGCCGAGCACCTGCGCCCCGCGCGGCCCATGGCCTACGGCGCCCTCGGTGCGGGCGACCCCAACCAGTGAAGACGGAGACGACCATGAGACACTACAGGCCCATCGTGGGCATCGGCTCGGCGCTCGCGGCGCTCTCGCTCGGGGCGCTCTGCCTGCCGGGCCCGACGGCGGCGCAGCAGCCGGCCTCGGCCCCCCTGACGCGCGCCCAGCTCGACGAGCTGCGGACGAGGCTCGAGAGGCACATGAGCCAGGAGCGGGGGCGCCTGGGCGCCCTGCAGCGTCAGGTGGACGTCGTGACGCTCCACTACCGGCTCGGCGACGTCGCGCACGTGGACGAGGTCCGCTTCTTCGGGCCACCGTCCGAAGCGGGCGAGGAGCCGCGGGCCATCACGGCGCTCGTCTTCGTGCCGAAGCGCGCGGACGGAAGCGAGCGCGGCTCGCTCCTGATCTGGCAGCGCGGAGACGGCGAGCTCGAGATCGAGAGCTGGTCGGACGTGCCCGAGCTACGCGAGCTCGTCGGGCGCGGCGTGACCGTTATCGCGCCGACGTACGAGGGCGCTCCGGAGGAGCGGCTGGATGCCGTCCCGGACTACGC
>JBFFWJ010000523.1:0-2833 GCA_041570315.1 Longimicrobiales bacterium
GACGGTTCGGGTGCGGCGCGACGGGGACGGCCGGCACGGCGGGGAGGGCCGGCGCGCCTCCCCGAGCCTCACGCCCGCCGGCGGGCCAGGTTGGCCCGGATCGCCGAGGCCACGTAGGCCGCGAGACCCTCCGCGCGCGCCTCGTAGTGGGCCCGGAAGCGCTCGTCGGCCGTATACATCTCCGCGAGCCCGGCGTGCATCTCGCGGCTGCAGGGGTAGTACCAGCGGTCGATGTGGAGCCGGGCCTCCTCGGCGAGCCCGGTCGCGCGCTCCCCGTCCGGGGGCGCGCCGGCCGCCATCGCGTCGGCGAAGGCCTGCTCGACGCCGGTCCGCTCGCCCTCGATGCGGGCCCGATCGGCGTCCGTGTAGGACCGCGTGCGGCGCGAAGACTCGGCGTACGCCGCGGTGTCGCCCCAGCGCTCGCGGACCTCGGCATGATGGGGATCGCGCTCGATCTCGCTCATGGTGTCCTCCTGTGCGTTCGATCGCCCGAAACCGACTATTTCACCGCGCGTAGCGTGGGGGTCAAGGCCCGGCGCCCCCTCGGATCGCTCCCGGCGGCTCGCGCACGAGAATGCGGAATCGCCCGACGTCTGCCGACCAGCCGAAGCGCGCCTGGAGGCTGTCGAGCAGGGGACCCTCGACGGGGGGCGAGAAGAGCTGGCGCCGGTTGAGCACGACGAGGCCGATGCCCGCCTCGTCGAGGAGGGTGAGCACCCGTGCGGTTCGCCCTTCGGCTCCGTCGAAGAACTCGAAGAGGTTGGGCGTCGGGTTGTGGAGCCCGGTGAGGAAGTACACCTCGGGTGCGTCCGGCAGCGCGAGGATCGTATCTCCGGCGTCGAGCCGGAGGACACCCTGCACGAGCCGCTCGATCTCCTGCTTCTCCTCGGGCGTCACCCGCACGCCGCGGGCGCGCTCCAGCTCGAGCGCCTCGGTCTGGCGGTGCGGCCGGTAGCGGAAGCCGAGATGGTAGACGAAGCCGGTGTCCATCCGCGCGCCGGCGAAAGCGAGCAGCAGGGCGCTCACGAAGAGGAGCCGGCCGGGGCGGGCAAAGCCGGGGGCGTCGCGGGCCAGCGCCACGGCCGCCAGCACGAGGAGCGGCGCCGCGTACAGGAAGTAGATGGGCGCGGCGAAGGGGATCTGGACGAGGTTGCAGAAGCCGAAGGCGGCGAGCAGGAGGAGGGCGCGCGGCGCGTACCCGGCCCAGCCCGGCGGGTGAGCCCGGTCGCCGCGCGCGAGGACCCATGCGCCCGTGACGGCGACGATCGGCCCGAGCGAGCGCAGCGTCCACCACACGACCCGATAGACGGCGTCGACGTGCGTCGCGGCGACGACGCCCAGGACGACCGCGCCTCCCGCGAGCCCGGCGGCGCGAGCCACCTTGGTCTCCCGCCGCGGCCTCCACGCGATCCACGCCACGAGCGCGAGCGCCGGCAGGAAGCCGACCAGCGGGGGCGAATCCCAGGCCGCGAACTCGAGCCGCAGCCGGGGCAGCACGAAGACGCCCCGGACCAGGTCGCCGAGCGCACCGGAGAGCGCGTACGGGGTCGAGAAGGCGAGGACGGGAGCCACGACGCCGGCGAGGAAGGGCGCCACGGCGCCCAGCGAGCGACGCCACCGTTGGCCGGCCGGGAGGCCCGTCGGCTGTCCGAGCCTGGCCGCCACGACGCCCACCGCCGCCAGCGGAGGAACCGCGAAGTGCAGCAGGCCGGCCGCGTCGCTCCCGGTCGAGACCACGTAGAGCGCCAACAGCCCGAGCGCGACGCACGCCGCGATGGCGGCCGCGCGGTACCCTGCGTCCGGGCCCGTCGCCGTGCCGCGGGAGCCCGTCCCGTCCGCGGCGTACGCGCCCCCTTCCCCGCCCGCCGAGCCGGCCTCGACCGCCTCCAGGTACACGAGGAAGAGCAGGCCGGCCGCCACGTAGAAGAGCCCCACGATCTTGAAGAGGATCGATGCGCCCCCCGCGAGCCCGGCGAGCGCGAGCCAGCGGGCTCTGCGGTCGTCCGTCCAGCGGAGGAGGCACGCGGCCCCCGCGGTCGCGAAGAAGAGGTTGTACCAACTCGGCATCCCCTCCGGATAGACGGGAAGCGTCAGGCTCGCCGCGAGCACCGTCGTGACCGCCGCCAGCGCGGGGCGCGCGAAGCCGCGGGCCACGAGCCAGACCACGGGCACCCAGAGCAGATACGCGGCGAGGAAGACCCACCGCAGCGTCATGAGGTGCACCCCGAAGAGCCGGAAGGCCAGCGCGTGCACGACGGCCTGACCTCCGGTGTAGACGTCCACGAAGTCACGGTGGGGGAGCTCCCCGCCCAGGACCCGCTCGGCCGCGTGGCCCAGCGTCCCGACGTCGTGCGCGAGCCACCCGCGGTCGATGGTGACGAAGCCGAGCAGCGCCGAGGCGAGCCAGACGCCGAGGAAGATGCGCCGCTCGGTCGAGGTGGATCGGGAAGGACCCGGTCCGTTCGTGTCGGGTGACGGCATTGCAGGAAGCTAACGCGGGGGTAGCGTTCGTGCCGCCGGAAGTCGATCATCGTCGTACGGCTCAGCCACTCTCGGGAGCGATTATGTCGGCGCCGCCCACGGGCACCCCACATCGTCGAGCTCGGCCCCGCCTCCTTTCGATCGTCGCCCCCGCCTACAACGAGGCGGACGGGCTGTCCCAGTTCGTGACGGAGGTGTCCGCGGTGCTGCCGCCGCTTGCCGAAGACTTCGAGATCCTCATCGTCGACGACGGGAGCCGGGACGGGACGCGGGAGGTGCTCGCCGAGCTGGCCGCGCGGGAGCCGCGGCTCCGCTGGCTCGGCCTGTCGAGGAACTTCGGGCACCAGGCGGC
>JBFFWJ010000524.1:0-2828 GCA_041570315.1 Longimicrobiales bacterium
AAGCGGCCAGGAGAAAGCAGGACCCGACGAGAAGGGGGCGGAGGGGCAAGCGGTCCATCGCGGCTCCGGGACTCGGGGGCGAGGCCCGGAACTTCGCGTCCCCCGGCCGGCCCGCCAAGCGGGAGGGACGCAGGGCTTCACCGCCCGATACGGGCTCGTTAGCTTAGACGTCTCTGCCGCAACGCCTGCGGGCACGCCATGGGAGTCGAGGATGACGGACCTGATCAGGGAAATCGAACGAGACCAGCTCCGCGAAGACGTCCCCGATTTCGCGCCCGGCGACACGGTCCGGGTGCTCTATCTCGTCCGCGAGGGGGCCAAGGAGCGCATCCAGGCCTTCGAGGGCGTGTGCATCGCGCGCAAGCACGGCGGGATCGACGAGACCTTCACCGTCCGGAAGATCTCCGGCGGCATCGGCGTCGAGAGGATCTTCCCCCTGCACGCCCCGACCGTGACCGGGGTGGAGGTCGTGCGCCGGGGGCGGGTGCGGAGGGCGAAGCTGTACTACCTGCGAGGACGCCGAGGCAAGTCGGCGCGGATCGCGGAGAAGCGCACCGCACGCTGACCCTGCTCACCGGCCATGCAGCCGGGCGCGACGCGGGCCGAGCCTCCTCGGGACCCGCTCGAGTACGAGCGATCCTTCTGGGATCGCGGCCGTTCGGTGGCGGGGGTGGACGAAGCCGGCCGGGGGCCCCTGGCCGGTCCGGTCGTCGCGGCGGCGGTGGTGTTGCCCCCGGAGGTGAGCGTCCCCGGCGCGGACGACTCCAAGCTGCTCACCCGAGGTGATCGCGAGGAGGTCTTCGGCCTGATCCTGGGCGCGGCCCGCTTCGTCGGGGTCGGAGCCGCGTCCGTGAAGGAGATCGACCGACGCAACATCCTGCGCGCCACGACCGTCGCGATGCAGCGCGCGCTGGACCGGCTTGCGGTCGCTCCCGACCACGTGGTGGTGGACGGGCTTCCGGTCAAGCACCTGGGACGGGTGCACGAGGCGATCGTCGACGGCGACGCGCTGGTCCATTCGATCGGCTGTGCGTCGATCGTCGCGAAGGTGGTGCGCGACCGCCTCATGCACCGGCTCGCCCGACGCTACCCCGGCTACGCCTGGGAGCGGAACGCGGGGTACGGGACCGCCGAGCACCGGGCCGCGATCGACGAGCTCGGCGTGACCCCGCATCACCGCCTGACCTTCACGGGCTTGCAGTACGACCTCGAGCTCTAGCGGGACCGGGGGGGCGGCGGGGGACGGCCGAGCGCGTCCCTTGTTCCGGGTGCGAGGTCTGCCTAGCGTCTTCTCCTCGGTGGACCGGGCCGCCGGCCGACCCGGGCCTGAAGACCACGCATCGTTGCCTCGAGGTATCCCGACATGTCCCGCTCGTCCCTCGCTCTCGTCGTGCTCGCCGCCTTCGGCCTGATCCCCTCACCGGCGGCGCTCGCGCAGGCGACCCCCCCGCGGGGCGGGGATCAGGCGGAGAACGGGAGCCTGCCGCTCGAGGCCGCCCGCTCCGTCCTCCTCGATACCGACGAAGGCTCCTGGCTCTCGCTCGACGTGAGCCCCGACGGCCGCTCGCTGGTCTTCGACATGCTCGGCGACCTGTTCACGCTTCCCCTCGAGGGCGGCACGGCCACGCGCATCACCGAGGGGATGGCCTTCGACACGCAGCCGCGCTTCAGCCCGGACGGAACGAAGATCCTCTTCGTGTCGGATCGGAGCGGCGGGTCCAACCTCTGGACGCTCGACGTCGCGACCGGCGACACGACGCAGATCACGAAGGGCAACGGCAACCTGTGGATGTCCCCGGAGTGGGCGCCCGACGGCACCTACGTCGCCGCCTCGAGGGGCGACACGCGTCTGGGGGCCGTGAAGCTGTGGCTCGGGCACGTCGACGGAGGGAGCGGCCAGATCCTCACTCCGGAGCCCGAACAGCTCAAGACCGTGGGCGCGGCCTTCACGCCGGACGGCCGCCACGTCTGGCACGCGCGCCGCAACGGAAGCTGGGAGTACAACGCGGCGTTTCCCCAGTACCAGCTCGCGGTCTACGATCGCGAGACCGGCGAGACGTACACCCGGACCTCGCGCTACGGCTCGGCCTTCCGGCCCACGGTCTCCCCGGACGGGCGATGGCTCGTCTACGGATCGCGTCACGAGGACCAGACCGGGCTGCGCATCCGAGACCTCGAGACGGGGGACGAGCGCTGGCTGCGGTATCCCGTGCAGCGCGACGACAAGGAGTCGATCGCCGATCGCGACGTGCTGCCCGGGATGGACTTCACACCCGACTCGCGAGAGGTCCTGGCCTCCTACGGAGGCAGGATCTGGCGACTTCCCATCGACGGGGGAGACCCGGTCGAGGTCCCGTTCCGGGTGCGGGAGGAGTTCGCGATGGGACCCGAGGTCCAGTTCGAGTACCCCGTCGAGGACACCCCGACCTTCACCGTCCGCCAGGTCCGCGACGCCGTGCCCTCCCCCGACGGCGGCAGGCTCGCTTTCGCGGCGCTCGACCGCCTGTACGTCATGGGGTGGCCGGAGGGGGAGCCGCGTCGCCTGACCGAAGCGGCCGTGACGGAGGCGCACCCGGCCTGGTCTCCGGACGGGCGCTGGATCGCCTACGCGTCGTGGGCCCCGAGCGGAGGACACCTCTGGAAGGTCCGAGCCGACGGCTCGGGCGAGCCGGTTCGGCTCACGAGCGTGCCGGCCACCTACCAGCAGCCCGCGTGGTCACCCGCGGGTGACCGCATCGCCGCGGTGCGCGGGCCCGCGCGGGCGTACCAGGAGTCGACCGGCCCGGGCGCACCCGGCGCCAGCGAGGACATCGTGTGGGTGTCCGCCG
>JBFFWJ010000525.1:0-2828 GCA_041570315.1 Longimicrobiales bacterium
ATAAGGGTATGGCCTCGCATGCCGGTGACGATCGCCGCCGCCGTGGTCCCGTCCGAAGCCGGGATCGGCCTCCGCAATCGTGGAGCCCCCGGCCGGTCAGCCGATCCCGTACTCCTGGATCTTGTACCGCAGGGCCCTGGGCGACAGCTCGAGGAGGTCCGCCGCCTGGGTCTTGTTGCCCCCGGTGCGGTCGAGCGCGAGCTGGATCAGGTGCCGCTCGAGCCGCGCGCCGTGCCGCTTCACCGACAGGTCGTCTCCGTCCAGGCCGATCCCGGGGCCTTCCGGCGCCGGCCGACGGACCGACTCGGGGAGATCGTCGACCGAGATGACCGGCCCCTCGGTGAGCACCAGGGCGCGCTCGAGCACGTTCTCGAGCTCCCGGATGTTCCCCGGCCACGAGTAGGCGAAGAGGATCTCCATCGCCTTCGGGTCGATGCCGCCGACCTGGACGCCAAGGCGCGCGCAGTGCCGCTCCAGCAGGTGCGTGACGAGCTGAGGAATCTCCTCCTGCCGGCTCCGGAGCGGCGGCAGATGGATCGGCACGACCGCGAGGCGATAGTAGAGGTCCTTGCGAAAATCGCCGGCTTCGACGGCCTCCTCGAGGTCGCGGTTCGTGGCGGAGATGACCCGGACGTCGACCCTCGTCGTGTCGGTGGCCCCGATCCGGCGTACCTCCCCCTCCTGGAGCGCGCGCAACAGCTTCACCTGAAGCGCGCCCGGCAGCTCTCCCACCTCGTCCAGGAAGAGCGATCCCCCGTGGGCGGCCTCGAAGAGACCCTCCTTGTCGCGATCGGCGCCCGTGAACGCGCCGCGGACAAAGCCGAAGAACTCCGACTCGAGGAGCTGCTCGGGCACGCCGCCGCAGTTCACCGGAACGAAGGCGGCATCGGCCCTACCGCTCTCGCGGTGCAACATACGCGCAACAAGCTCCTTGCCGGTCCCGCTCGCGCCGGTGATGAGCACGGCGGAGTCGTGCGGCGCGACCTTGTACGCTACCTCCATCGCCCTTCGCATCGCCGGGGATCCGACCACGATGTCGCCGAAGCGTGCGTCGGCCCGGACCTCCTGCCGAAGCCGTCCTACCTCCTGGCGAAGCTGCTCCCGCTCCTCCGCCTTCCGCACGACGAGGAGGACGTCGTCGGAGCCGAACGGCTTGGGGATGTAGTCGTACGCTCCCTTCTTCATCGCTTTCACCGCGAGGTCGAGCCCACCGTACGCGGTCATCACGAGGACGAGCGCGCCGCCGCCCGCCTCCCGATACGCGTCGAGGAACTGGAGGCCGTCGAGCTTGGGCATACGCACGTCGCACAGGATGATGCCCGGCTCCTGCTCCCTTGCCGTGGCCAGCCCGATCTCTCCGTCCTCCGCCTGAACCACGTCGTATCCCGCATCGCCGAGGATGAGCGAGAGCGACTTCCTGAGTCCGGCGTCGTCGTCGATGACGAGGATCTTCACGTTGTCTCCAGAGGGTTCGATTCCCGAGCGGGCTCCTGGGCCACACCGTCGACCGAGGGTAAACGTATCATGAAGCGGGCTCCGCCGTGGGGGCCGTTGTCGACGTCGATGCGCCCGCCCATGCCCTCGACGAGCCGGGCACAGATGGCCAGGCCCAGGCCTGTCCCCTTCCCGGGCTCCTTGGTCGTGAAGAACGGGTCGAAGACGCGCTGGAGGTGCTCCTCGGCGATCCCCGGTCCGTTGTCCGAGACCTCGATCACGGTCACCCATTCCGCCGTCGAGACCGCGGCGATGCCGGCCTCGTCCTGCTCCATCCGACGCCGATGCATGTAGTTGATCCCCGGAGGGTCGTCCTCGCGACGGACGGGCATCCGTGAGAGCTCGCCCTCCTCGCGGAAGAGCCGCACGGTGACCCGCCCCCCCTCGACGTCCTCGACGGCATGGAGCGCGTTGAGGAGGAGGTTCACGATGACCTGCTCGAGCCGATGCGGCTCCAGCACGATGTGCGGCGCCTCCTCGTCGAGCACCCACACGGCCTGCAGCGCCTCGAGCTTGCCCTGGCTCTCCAGAAGGTCACGGATGCGGACGAGCACGGCCCGGGCCGGCACCGGCGTCATCTCCCGCTCCGAGGGACGGGCGTAATCCAGGAGCCCGCGAACGATCCGGTCGATCCGCTTCGACTCGTCCCGGATCGAGTCGAGGATCTCGGTGTCTCCGCCCGCCTTCTGCGCGCGGGAAGCCGCCACGTCGACGTAGGCCATGATCGCGCCCAACGGATTGCCCACCTCGTGGGCGATCCCCGCCGCGAGCGTGCCCACCGACGCCAGGCGGGCCGAGCGCACGACCTCGTCCCGCGCCTCGAAAAGCTCGCGATTGCTTGCCTCGAGCGACTCCACGTTCTCGGCGAGCGAGCGCTGGTCGGCGATGAGACGATCGGCCAAGCGGTTCACGCTGTCGCGGATCTCGCGCAGCTCGATGCGGCCCGTCTTGCCGATCCGATGATGGTAGTCGCCGTCCGCGATCCTCTGCACGTCCCGGGAGAGCCGAACGAGCGGCGCGGAGATCGAGCCCCAGATCATCCAACCGGCGAAGACGCTCAGGATCACGAGGTCGACGACCATGAGCGCGATCATCGCCGCCGGACCGGGCCGAAGGCCTCGGGGCAACGGCAGCCCGGACGCCAGAGCGGCGAGCAACAGAAGCTGGGCGAGGGCGAAGAGCAGCGCCAGACGCACGACCAGCCGGCGGTGCTGCAGGGGGTTCCGCGTCATCGGCGTGCCACGGGTGTGTCGCGAACGCGCTCCGGGAGGCGCGGGTCGAGTCAAAGGTGGTCGCACGGCAGACGCGTGGGCAAGTCGGACGAGCCGGGGGTG
>JBFFWJ010000526.1:0-2823 GCA_041570315.1 Longimicrobiales bacterium
ACGGTGATGGCGTTGGCCGAAGGGGTCGAGGTTATCCACAGCACCGTTTTGGGCATTGGCGAGCGGGCCGGCAACACCCCCATGGAAGAGACGGTCATGGGGCTGCTGACAAGGTATGGGCGCGCCTGGCGGCCGAGCGTGTCGTGGTGGCCGTCGACGGCCCCTCGGCCTCCCGGCTGCTCGGGTCGGCGGACGTCGAGACCAAGGCGTCGGTCACCGCGTACTTCGCCTGCACGCGCGCGCCCGTGCGCCGGCCCCTCCTCGTGCTCGACGGAGAGGGCTCGGGGCCCGTCAACCACCTCGCGGTCCTGAGCCACGTCTCGCCTGCGTACGCCCCGGAGGGCTTTCACCTGGTCTCCGCGTCCGGGGTCGGTGAGCATGCCGAGGACCCGGACGCGTTTCGCCGAGCGGCTCCCGGACAGCTGCGGCGCTGGTTCGGCGAATCCGTCGACCGCTGGGAGCACCTCGCGACCTATCGCGTGCCCCATGCGCTCCCGTGTCATCCCGCCGGCTCGCTGGATCGGGTCGGCCCCCGGCTGCGCGGCGACGGGGTGGTCCTCGCGGGCGACTACACGGAGCTCGGCTCGATCCAGGGAGCGCTGCGCTCGGGGAGACGCGCCGCGGAGGCGGTCCTGGAGCGGCGGCCGCCCTCCTCCCGGAGCCCGGCGGCCGCGCGGCGCGAGCATTCCTCACTCCACGGCGGGGTCGGATGAAGATCTTGGTCACGGGGGCGACCGGGTACGTCGGCGGTCGGCTGGTGGAGCGGCTGATCGCCCGCGGCGAGCGGGTGCGCGTGCTCGTCCGGGACCGCGAGCGCGCGCAAGCGCGCACCTGGGCCTCGGACGTGGAGATCGTGGAGGGCGACCTGATGGATCCGGCCTCGCTGGCCGAGGCCCTCGCCGACGTCGACGTCGCGTATTATCTGGTGCACTCGATGTGCGCCGGAGCCGACTTCGCCGAGCAGGACCGTCGGGCCGCTCACCATTTCGTGGCGGCCGGAGGAAGCCTGCGCCAGGTGATCTACCTCGGCGGAATCCGCCCCCGGGTGAGCGACGGCGAGGAGCTGTCGGAGCACCTGAGCAGCCGGGCCGAGATCGGGGAGATCCTGAGGGCCGGGCTGCCGACCACGGAGTTTCGCGCGGGACCGATCATCGGAGGGGGCTCGGCGTCCTTCGAGATGGTGCGCTACCTGACCGAGCGCCTGCCCGCGATGGTCGCGCCGAAGTGGATCCTCAACGAGGTTCAGCCCGTGGCGATCCGCGACACGCTCTCGTACCTCACGGCCGCGCTCGGCCGTGAGGACGCGCTCGGCGTCATCGACATCGGTACGGATCCGATGACCTTCAAGGCGATGATGGAGCGGTACGCGGCCGTGCGCGGGCTCCCTCGCGTCATCCTCCCCGTTCCGGTGCTCGCCCCCAAGCTCGCCGCGCTCTGGGTCGGGCTCGTGACGCCGATCCCCAACTGCCTCGCGGTGCCGCTCGTGGAAGGCGTGGTGCAGCCCGTTGTGGCGGACACCTCCCGGGCGCGCGCCCTCTTTCCCGACATCGACCCCATCCCCTACGAGGAGGCCGTCTCGCGCGCGCTGGCCCGCACCGAGGCCGGAGAGGTCGTCACGCGGTGGAGCGTGGCCGGAGGGCCGACCCCGCCCCGATCCCGGCTCGAGGACAAGGAGGGCGTCGTTCGAGAGGTTCGAACCCGGCTCGTGGACGCGACGCCCGAGCAGGTGTTCCGCTCCTTCGCGAGCCTGGGGGGGGAGCGGGGTTGGCGTGTCTGGGGATGGGCATGGGAGCTCCGCGGGGCCGTCGACCAGCTCGTCGGTGGCCCGGGCCTGCGGCGCGGGCGGCGCCACCCCGAGTTGCTCTATCCGGGCGAGGCGCTCGACTTCTGGCGGGTCGAGGAGTGCCGACCTCCCTCGCTGCTCCGTCTGCGCGCCGAGATGAAGGTGCCCGGAAGAGCCTGGCTCCAGTTCGAGGCCATCCCCGAGGAGGGAGGCACGAGACTCCTGCAGACGGCATTCTTCGCGCCCACGGGCTTCGCCGGCTGGCTCTACTGGTACGGCGTCTACCCCCTGCACGCGCTGATCTTCAGCGACCTGGTCGAGGCGGTCGCGCGCGACGCGTCCGAGATGGACGGGAGCGCGCGCGGGCCCCGAGCTCCGGCGGCGGCATGAGGTCCCCTCCGGCCGGCGGCGTCCCGGGCCTGCGCGTGCGCGCGCTCACCTCCGAGCCCGTGCGCCCGGGAGGTGATTACGTCCTCTACTGGATGACCGCCACGCGGCGCCTCGGCTGGAGCTTCGCGCTCGACCGCGCCGTGGAGCTCGCGGAGTCGCTCGCCAGGCCCCTCCTCATCCTCGAAGCGATCGAGGTCGACTACCGCTGGGCCTCGGATCGTCACCATCGCGCGATTCTCGACGGGATGGCAGAGCACGCCCGGGCGCTCGACGGCTCACCGGTGGGATACCATCCGTACGTCGAGCCGAGCCCGGGGGCGGGCCGGGGGCTTCTCGCCGCGCTGGCCGGGCGGGCCTGCGCCGTCGTGACGGATGACTCGCCGGTCTTCTTCACGCCCGCGCTCCTGGAGGCGGCCGGGCGCCTTCGCGGAGTCCTCGTCGAGGCGGTCGACAGCTGCGGCCTCCTGCCCCTTCGCGCGGCCGACCGCGGCTTCAGCGCCGCGTACCACTTCCGCCGCTTCCTCCACAAGGAGCTCCCGGCCCACCTCACGGAGATGCCCGCCCCCCGCCCCCTGGAGGCCGCCGCGCTGCCCGCGTTCGCGTCGCTGCCGGACGGGGTCGCCGAGCGGTGGCCGCGCGCCGGCGACGGC
>JBFFWJ010000527.1:0-2813 GCA_041570315.1 Longimicrobiales bacterium
GCCGAGAAGGTCCGCATCCTGGAGGCCGCCGCCCGCCAGATCCGGCAGGAAGCGGTCGCCAAGGGCCACGGCGGCGACATCGAGCACATCCTCGCCTCCACCGGCACCCAGCCGTTCAACGTCATCAAGACCCAGCAGGGCGGCAAGGCCGGCGATCAGTTCAACGGCAGCCACCTGGGCGAGGTCAACATCCAGCTGGCACCCGCCGAGGTCCGCACGATGACCGCCGGAGCGGTGGCCCGGCGGTGGCAGGAGCTCGTCGGACCGACCCCGAGCGCCCCGTAGGAGGCGGACCGTGGCGGAGGTGATCATCGCGCTGGACGTGGCCTCGGAGCGTGAGGCGCTGACGCTGGTCGATCGCCTCGGGGACGGCGCGGCCTTCTACAAGGTGGGCCTCGAGCTCTACACGCGCGCCGGCCCGTCGATCGTGGAGGAGCTGGTCTCCCGCGACAAGCGGGTGTTCCTGGATCTCAAGCTCCACGACATCCCGAACACGGTTGCCGGCGCCGTGCGGGCCGCCTCCGCGCTCGGAGCGGAGCTGCTCACGGTCCATGCCGCCGGCGGCCCGCGCATGATGGAGGCGGCACGCGACGCCGCGGGGGGAGCCGTGGGGATCCTGGCGGTGACGGTCCTCACCTCCCTGAGCCCGGCCGAGATGAGCTCGGTGTGGGGCAGGGAGGTCCGCTCGGTCCGGGACGAGGTTGCCCGGCTCGCCGAGCTCGCGTGGGAGATCGGGCTGGACGGGGTCGTCGCTTCCGCGCTCGAGGCGCGGTGGATCCGAAGCCTCCTCGGCCCGGACGTCGTGATCGTCACGCCGGGGATCCGGCCGGCGGGAGCGGACCGGGGCGACCAGACGCGGGTAGCTACGCCCGCCGACGCGGTGCGCGCCGGCTCGGACTACCTCGTGGTCGGTCGTGCGGTGACCGGCGCCGAGGATCCGGTCGACGCCTTGCGCGCGATCCTGGACGAGGTGCGCGGCGTCGCGCGAGAGGATGACTGAGACCCCGACCCCGCCGCCCAGGGAGCCCGGATGGCACTGAAGGTCTACGACACGGCCTCGAGATCGCTCAAACCGTTCGATCCGCTCGAAGCGGGGAAGGCGAGGGTCTACGCCTGCGGCCCGACCATCTACGACCATGCCCACATCGGCAACTTCCGGACCTTCCTCTTCTTCGACCTGGTCCACCGCTATCTGGAGTGGAGCGGCTACGAGGTCCGGTTCGTGATGAACCTCACCGACGTGGACGACAAGACGATCGCGGGAGCGCTGGAGGCCGGCGTCTCGGTCGCCGAGTTCACGGCGCCCTTCGGCGAGGTCTTCCTGGAGGACTCGAGGACGCTCGGGATCCTGCCGGCGGACGTCTACCCGCGCGCGACCGACTACATTCCGCCGATGGTCGCCTTCGTCGAGCGCCTCGTCGACTCCGGACACGCCTACCGGGCGGAGGACGGCGCCGTGTACTTCTCGATCGCGAGCTTCGAGGGCTACGGCAAGCTCAAGGGAATCGACCCGTCCTCCCTCCGGGTCGGCGCACGGATCGCGCACGACGAGTACGAGAAGGAGGACGCCCGCGACTTCGCGCTCTGGAAGAAGGCCTCGGAGGGGGACGAGGCCGTGCAGGCGGCGTGGGACTCACCGTGGGGCCGCGGGCGGCCCGGGTGGCATCTGGAGTGCTCGGTCATGGCCGTCACCGAGTTGGGAGAGACGCTGGACATGCATCTGGGTGGAGAAGACCTCGTCTTCCCCCATCACGAGAACGAGATCGCCCAGTCGGAGGCCGCCACCGGCCGCCCCTTCGTGCGCAACTGGCTGCACGTGAAGCACCTGCGGCTCGAGAGCCGGAAGATGTCGAAGTCGCTCGGCAACTTCGTCACGGTGCGCGAGCTCCTCGAGGAGGGCCACGACCCGGCCTCGATCCGCCACCTGCTCGTGTCCGCACACTACCGGAGCGACCTCAACTTCACGCGGGACGGCCTGTCCGCCTCGGCCAGCGCCGTTCAGAGGCTCGTGGACTTCACGTCCCGGTTGGACTCGGTCGCCACCGACGAGGCCGCCGACGCGAGCGACCTGCCGGCGCTCACCGAGGAGGCGCTCGGCGCCTTCCGGGAGGCGATGGACGACGACTTCAACGTGCCCGACGCGCTTGCCGCCCTGTACACGCTCGTGAGCCGCGTGAACGTGGCTCTCGACGGGCGGACGGCCGTGCGGCCGGCCGACCGCGACCACGTGCTCGATGCCGTCTCCTCGATGGACCGCGTGTTCGGCCTGGTCGAGGTCGCCCGGGCGTCCCGCTCCGTGGACGACGACGTCGCCGCATGGGTGGAGCGAAAGATCGGGGAGCGGGCGCACGCCCGAGCCGTGCGCGACTTCGCGGCCGCGGACGCGATTCGTGACGAGCTCGCCGGCCGGGGCATCGTGCTGGAGGACGGCCCGGACGGCACGCGCTGGAAGGTGGTCGGCTGAGGTCATGAGCTCGGGGCGCGACGACGTTCCTCCGGTTCTCGAGGAAGTACGGAGCCGGCGTGTCGGCAAGGTCGTCGCCGCCTACCTCGCGTTCGCCTTCGCGGCGGCCGAGGCGGCCACGCTGCCCGGTCTCTCCCTCCCCGAGTGGGCAGTCCGGGTGATCCTGGGGGCGCTCGTGCTCGGCTTTCCCGTCACGGTCGTGCTGGCCTGGACCTACGACATCACGCCCACCGGCGTGGTCCGGACGCCGGACGACCTGAGCGTCGTAGCCCCGGAGACCAAGCCCAGGGCGTGGCTGGTCGTCACCGTGCTGGGGGTGGTGACCGGTGCCGTGCTCCACGTCCTGCGC
>JBFFWJ010000528.1:0-2809 GCA_041570315.1 Longimicrobiales bacterium
CGGCGCAGTTCCTCGACGCGCTGCGGGTGCAGGCGTCCAAGGGACGGACGGGCCTGAGGAATCCGGTCGTGCGGGGCGTGGCGCTCCAGGGCGCGCTCCTCGTCGGACTCCTCGGGATCGGGGGGCCATGGGTGACGGCCGCCTTCGTGGTGCAGGCCGCCTTCGCGGTCTTCCTGCTCGAGTACATCAACTACATCCGCCACTACGGCCTGTCCCGCGCGCCGGGCGAGCGGCAGACGGAGCGCCACTCCTGGCAGGCCGAGGAGCGCTGGTCCCGGTGGACGCTGCTCGAGCTGACCCGGCACCCCGCCCACCACCTGAAGGCCAGTGAGCCCTTCTGGCGGCTGCGGCCCTACGAAGGGGCCCCCGAGCTTCCCAGCGGGTACTACGGCTGCTTCTGGCTCGCCATGGTCCCGCCGCTCTGGCGCCGGGTCATGCACCCTCGCGTCCCGTTTCGGATCGGCGCATGACCTCGCCCGCGCCACCCGGGCGACGATACCGGCTTGCGCTCTTTCCGCTGCCGGTGGTGCTTCTTCCGGGCACGGCCATGCCCCTGCACATCTTCGAGCCGCGATATCGGGCTCTGGTGGCCGACTGCCTCCAGGGCGACCGCCGGTTCGGAATGGTCTTCCACGATTGGGACGAGCAGGGCCCGTTCCTGAGCGAGGAGGGAAGGATCGGATGCGTCGCCGAGATCGGCGAGCACCAGCTCCTCGACGACGGACGCTCGCTGATCGCGGCGCACGGCGTCGAGCGGTTCCGGATCGAAGACGGGATCGAGTCGAGCAACCCGTACTTCGAGGCCCTGGTCACGCCGTACCGGGACGGGCCGGAAGCGCGGGGGGCCGACCTCGCGCGGCGGCGCAGGGCATCGATCGATCTCTTCCATGCGGTCGTGGCATCCCTTCCCGACACGTTGCAGCGCCTTCCCGAGCTCGAGCCCGAGCGTGAGGTCTCCTTCCTTCTGGCCCGGGCCATCCAGGCGGATCCGATGTGGCACCAGGGCCTGCTGGAGCTGCGCGACGAGAGCGAGCGTCTCGATCAGCTCGACGCGGTGCTTCGCGCGGTTCTCGGCTGAGGCCGGCCCAGGTCGGCTGAGGCCGGCCCAGGTCGCCTGAGGCCGGCCCAGGTCGGCTGAGGCCGGCCCAGGTCGCCTGAGGCCGGCCCAGGTCGGCTGACGTCGGCGGGGCCGGCGGGGTCGGCGGGGCGCGGGGGGGAGGGCCTCGTGCCCGTCGGCTCCGACGAGGGGCGGGCTTGCCGACGAGGCGAGCCTGTACTACGCCTTTTGTCTCCGGGCGGTCGCCTCCGGCGCTCCGGCCTCGGGCCCCTCTAGAAGACGACCACCCGTTCCAAGCGAGGTCCCCCATGCCAGGGCTTGCTGTCATGCGGCGCGCCGCCGTCTCCCGAACCGCGCTCCTGGGCTCGGCGGCCCTGGTCGCCGCCTCGTGCGGCGCGCCGGACTCCGGCGCCGCCCCCGCCGCGGACGTCACGGTCTACGAGGGCGCCCGACTGCTCGCCGGGGACGGGAGCGCCGTGGAGGACGCGGTCTTCGTGGTGGAGGGCGACCGCTTCACGTACGCCGGGCCGGGCACGGGCGCGCCGGTGCCCGAGGGCGCGACGCGGGTGGATCTGCGCGGCAAGACCGTGATGCCGGCGATCGTGAACGCGCACATCCACCTGTCCTCGGATCGAGCGGAGCGGACCGACCAGCTCCGGCACATGGCGTTCTACGGCGCCGGCCTGGTCGTGAGCCTCGGACTCGACGAGGGCGACGTCGGACTGGCCATGCGAGACGAGGCCGTGGAGTCGGGCGCGCGCTCGCTCAGCGCCGGGCGAGGGATCACGAGCCCGGAGCCGGGCCGCTCCGAGGTCCCCTATTGGGTGCAGACGGAGGAAGAGGCGCGCGCGGCGGTGAGGGAGCTCGCCCAGCAGGGGGTGGACATCGTCAAGATCTGGGTCGACGACCGGGGAGGCCAGTACGAGCGCCTCTCGGCGGCCCTGTACGGTGCGGTCATCGACGAGGCGCACGCCCACGGCCTCAAGGTGACCGCGCACGTCTTCACGCTCGAGGACGCCAAGGGCCTCCTCGAGGCGGGCATCGACGCCTTCGCGCACGGGATCCGGGACCGGGACGTGGACGACGAGCTGGTCGCGCTTTGGCGAGACCGCCCGGAGGTGGTCCTGGTGCCGAACCTTCCGGGTCCCGGCGTGCCGGTGGAGCTGGGCTGGATCGAGACGGTGCCAGAGGCCGAGCTCCGGGAGATGCAGGCTTCGCAGCAGGAGCGGCCCCAGGCCCAGGAGGCGTTCGGGATCCAGGCGCGCAACCTGGACCGCCTCAACCGCGAGGGGGTGACGATCGCCTTCGGCACGGACGGGAGCACGCCCTGGGC
The DNA here is from genome assembly GCA_041570315.1 of Longimicrobiales bacterium. Taxonomy (GTDB): domain Bacteria; phylum Gemmatimonadota; class Gemmatimonadetes; order Longimicrobiales; family Gaopeijiaceae; genus JBFFWJ01. The sequence goes on from JBFFWJ010000528.1 coordinate 2,391, forward strand.
CGTGCACCTCGAGATGGAGGACATGGTCCGCTCCGGCATGAGCCCCGGCGAGGTGATCGTGGCCGCCACGCGGAATTCGGCGGCGCTGATGGGGGTCGACGACGTCGGCACGATCGAAGCGGGAAAGAGCGCGGACTTCATCGTCCTGGACGCCAACCCGCTCGACGACATCGCCAACACGCGGCGGATCTCGGCGGTGTACCTGCGCGGCGCGCCGCTGGACCGGGAGGCGCTCGCCGCACGGCTGCGCACGGGGGCCGCCCAGCGCCCCTGACGCGAGCGTCCCGCTCTCGGTATTTTTCGGGCGCGCTCACCGACAGGAGACCGGGAATGGGGATTCCAAGACAGACGATCCACCTTCGCTCGGCGCTCGCGGTGGGGCTCGCCGTGGGGCTCGCCGCATGTGGCGACGCCGACCC
>JBFFWJ010000529.1:0-2808 GCA_041570315.1 Longimicrobiales bacterium
AGCGCCCGGGAGAACGGCGTCGGTCGGACCGGCCGCGATCGCCGCTCCCGGAGCTTCCGCTGCGGGACGGGCCGCCGGGTCGCCAGATCGCGCGGCCGGCCCCAAGTTGGCGGCTCACCCCGAGACCGATCCGCCACGCACGACGCGAGGAGCCCTCATGAGCAGCGCAGGACTTCGCAGCCCTCTCGCCCCGACCCTTCTCGTCGCCGTGGCGATGGCGCTCGCGGCGGGACCCGCGCACGCGCAGCGGGGCGCCGGCGCGGCCGCCGCCCCCCTGCCCTCGATCGAGGAGAGGACCGCCGGCATGGAGCGCATGGACGGCCTCCTTCCCCTGTACTGGGACGCCGACCTCGGCCAGCTGTGGATGGAGATCCCGAGGCTCGGCGAGGAGATGATCCACTTCATGGGCTTCGGCGCCGGCCTGGGATCGAACGACCTCGGGCTCGACCGGGGCGCCCTGCGCGGCTCGCAGATCGTGACGTTCGAGCGGGTGGGCCGGAAGGTTCTGATGGTCGAGCCCAACTATCGCTTCCGGGCGAGCAGCGACAACCCGGCGGAGATCCGCGCCGTGCGCGACGCCTTCGCCCGCTCCGTGCTGTGGGGCTTCACGCCGGCGGCGGAGACCGGCGAGCGCGTGCTCGTCGACCTCACGGACTTCCTCATCCGTGACGCCGTGGGAGCCGCGGCCCGGATGCAGCCGGGCACGTACCGGCTCGACGACACCCGCAGCACCGTCTACATGGAGATGACCGACGCCTTCCCGACCAACACGGAGATGGAGGTCGAGCTCACCTTCGTCCAGCAGTCCGGGGCCGGCGGCCGGGGCGGCGGCGGCGGCCGGGGCGGAGGCTTCCTGGAGGGGGTGGGGTCGGTGGCGTCGACGGGTGAGGCGGCGAGCATCCGCATCCACCATTCGTTCGTCGAGCTTCCCGACGACGGCTACCGGCCGCGGGCCTTCGACCCGCGCGCCGGGTACGGAGCGACCTCGTTCCAGGACTATGCCACCCCGCTGGGCGAGGACATGACGAAGCGCTTCGTCCGCCGGCACCGGCTGGAGAAGCGCGACCCCACCGCGGCGGTCAGCGATCCGGTCGAGCCGATCGTCTACTACCTCGATCCCGGCACCCCCGAGCCCGTGCGGTCCGCGCTCCTGGAGGGCGCCCGCTGGTGGAACCAGGCGTTCGAGGCCGCGGGCTACCGCGACGCCTTCCAGGTCGTGCTGCGACCGGACAGCATCAGCCCCCTCGACGCGCGCTACAACGTCATCAACTGGGTCCACCGCTCGACGCGCGGGTGGAGCACCGGCGGCTCGGTGTCCGACCCGCGCACGGGGGAGATCGTCAAGGGCGTGGTCACGCTCGGCTCCCTGCGCATCCGGCAGGACTACATGATCGCCGAGGGCCTGCTCTCGCCCTACGCGACGGGTGACGAGACGCCGCCGGAGCTCGAGACGTGGGCGGTCTCGCGCGTCCGGCAGCTCTCGGCCCACGAGGTCGGGCACACGATCGGGCTCGGCCACAACTACTACAACAGCCGTGCGGGCCGCATCTCGGTCATGGACTACCCCCATCCGCTGGTCGAGCTGAGGCCGGACGGCTCGCTCGACTACTCCGAGGTCTACGACGCCGGCATCGGGGAGTGGGACAAGGTGGCGGTGACGTACGGGTACCAGGACTTCCCACCGGGGACGGACGAGGCCGCCGAGCTGGAGCGAATCCTGGACGAGGCCTGGGACGACGACGTCCGCTACATGTCGAACCAGGACGTCGCCACGACGCCCCAGGCCGACCAGTGGGCGAACGGGACCGACGTCGCCGCGGAGCTCGACCGCATGATGGACGTGCGTCGGGCGGCGCTGTCGCGCTTCGGCGAGGCCGCCATCCGGAACGGGCGGCCGATGGCCACGATCGAGGAGGTGCTCGTCCCGCTCTACCTGCACCACCGCTACCAGGTGGAGTCCGCCGCCACCGCGGTGGGAGGCGTCGCCTATACCTACGCCGCCCGCGGGGACGGCCTGACCCCGATGTGGCGGGTGCCGGCCGACGCGCAGAACCGAGCCCTCGACGCGCTCATGCGCACGCTGTCGCCCGCGGAGCTGACGATCCCCGCTTCCGTCCTCGACGTCATCCCCCCGAGGCCGCCCGGCTACGGCGGCACGCGGGAGCTCTTTCCCCGCTACACCGGCTCGGCCTTCGACGCGGTCACGCCGGCGGTGGTGGCGGCCAGCCACACCGTGACCTCTCTCCTGACCCCGGACCGGGCCGCGCGCATGGTCGAGCAGGCGGTGCTCGACCCCTCGCTGCCGGGGCTGGACGACGTCCTCGGCCGACTGGTCGACGCCAGCTTCGGGGCGACCGCGGCCGGCGCCTACGAGGCCGAGGTCAAGCGCGCCGTCGAGGGGGTCGTCCTCGAGCGGATCCGGTGGCTGGCCGAGAACGCCTCCATGCCGCGGGTGCGCGCCGTGTCGACCGCGGTGCTGCAGAGGATGCACGGCAACCTCGTGGCGATGGCGGACGAGCCCCACGCCTCCTTCCTCGCGCTCGAGGTACGGCGCTTTCTGGAGCGGCCGGCCGCCGCCGCGTCGATTCCGTCCGAGGTCGCGGCGCCGCCCGGGGCGCCCATCGGCGAGCCCGCGCTGGACTGGCTCGGGCGGTACGGGATCGGGGAGCCGGCCCTGGACTGGCTCGGCCGCGACGAGCCGTGGTGCACCTGGCTGGATCTCCGCTGGGAGTGAGCCGGACGCGCTGAGCGCACCCGCCCGCACCCGGTCGCTGCGGGCGGGGCGCGGGGCGTCGGCGGTCAAGCGGA
>JBFFWJ010000530.1:0-2791 GCA_041570315.1 Longimicrobiales bacterium
GCTGCTCACGCCACCCGGTGCGTTCTCGACCAAGACGCCGTCCGACCTCGACGACGGCCTGTGGGAGAACACCCTGCTGTACGAGTACTCCGCGCTGTACCAGCGCTACGGCCAGCGTGGCCACGTGCGCCGGGTCGCGGACGTGGATCGCTGACGACTCGACGCGGTCGGTCACGTCCCGGCACCCGTCACCCGGGGGAGTTTCCCCGCGTGGGCCGGCGGACGAGATTGTGGGCGTGAGCGCTCTCGATTCCCTGCCCCCCGGTCTCTCGAAGGTCCGTGGCGGCGCTTTCTACCTCCACGGCGACGAGCCTTTCCGCAAGGAGGAAGCGTTGCGGGCGTTGGTCGACGCCCACCTCGACGTCGCGACGAAGGACTTCAATCTCGACCAGCTGCGGGGCTCGGAGGTGGATCCCGAGACCCTCGCGTCCGTGCTCGCGACGCCTCCGATGATGGCGGAGTGGCGGGTCGTCGTGCTTCGCGAGGCGGAGGGCCTGGCCTCCTCGAAGAAGGCGCGCGACGAGCTCCTGGCCGTGGTCTCCGATCCGCCCCCTGGGCTCGCCCTCGTCATGAGCTGCACCGTGCCCTCGGGCTCCCGGGCGAAGTTCTACCAGGAGCTCGCCCGACGGGCCCGGTCGGTGGAGTTCAAGGCCGTCACCGACGCGGACGTTCCGGGCTGGCTGATGGAGCGGGCGCGCGACGGCCACGGGCTCGAGATCGACGCCGATGCGGCCCAAGCGCTCGGAGCCGCGATCGGGAGCAACCTCGGCGTCCTCGCGAGGGAGCTGGAGAAGCTGGCCGACTTCGTGGGAGGGCGACCGTCGATCTCGCTCGAGGACGTGGAGGCCGCCGGGACCCGGCTGCCCACGCAGGACCGGTGGCGCTGGCTGGACCTCGTCGGCGCCAAGCGCCTCGAGGAGGCCCGGCGCACCCTGCCGGTCCTGCTCGGCCAGGGCGAGAACGGCGTCGGCCTCGTGATCGGCCTGACCACGCACCTGCTGCGGCTCGGGGTCGCGCTGGAGAAGGGGCAGCGGGGTCTCGAGGCTTCGCTTCCGGCGCACCAGAAGTGGCTCGCGCGCAAGGTCGCGCCGCAGGCCAAGCGATGGACCTCCGGCGAGATCGACCACGCGCTGGCGGGGCTGCTCGAGGTCGACCGGCTCCTCAAGGCGAGCGCTCATACGGACGAGCACTTCCTGGAGACCTGGCTGCTCGAGCTCACGGTCCGCGCGGAGGCGGCATGACCACCTGGGTGGCGTTCGGACGCCGGCTGCTCGTGCCGGCTCTCGCGTCGACGCTCGTGTGCGCCGCCGCCGCTCCCGCTGCCGGCCAGCCGGCGACGCTCGACCGCGTGGAGGAGCTCACGCGCATGGGCAGGCCCGAGGAGGCTCGGCGCGTGCTGATGCAGTGGTGGGGCAGCGCGCGCGACGGGTCGTCCCGTCAGGATCTTCAGCGGGGCCTCTGGCTGCGGGGACGGCTGACGGTCGATCCGGTTCAGGCGGAGCTCGACTTCCAGCGCCTGGTCGTGCTCTATCCGCGCGGACCGTACACGGCTCAGGCCATCTTCCGCCTCGCCCAGGCGGCGCACGCCCAGGGTGACGAAGAGGCGGCCCGGAGCCACGTCGCGACGCTGGTGCGGGACCATCCGGGGTCGGCGGTGCGTCCGGAGGCGGAATCCTGGCTGCGCGCCGCGGGTCCGGCGCCCCCGAGGGCCGAGCGCACGGATCCCGCCGCCGGGGCGGATCCCGATTCGGCCGCCGCTCCGGATCCGGGGCGGTCGGTGCCCGGTCGGGCGGCGGCCACGGAGCCGACCCCCGAGGGGGCCTCCCCGGAGGGCGCGTACTGCGTCCAGCTCGGAGCCTTCGCCGAGGAGGCCCGCGCGATGGCCCTCTTCGGCGAGGTGAGCGCGGCCGGCGTCGAGGTCCGCGTCGTTCGCGTGGAGGGAAGCCGCTTCCTTCACGTGCGCTTCGGCCGCTTCGTCGACAGGGCCGCCGCGGCGTACGAGCTGGAGCGCCTCCGGGAAGCCGGGATCAGCGCCGCGCTCGTCCGCGACGAGCGCCCCGAGACGGTGGTGCGCGACTGAGCTCAGCGGCCGCCGAGGTAGCGTTGCGGAATGGGGTCCTCCGGACCCTCGCCCTGCCAGAAGATCGACACCAGCCACCAGCGGCGTCCGTCGTTCATCAGCTGGAACGAGTTGATCCCCCGGGCGAAGGGCTCGGGGTCGCTCGCTCGGCGACGGGACTCGTAGGTGCTGAAGGCGTGGGCGATCAGGCCGAAGGACTCCGACACCCGCGCGATCTCGGACTCGAAGAAGCCGTTGCGCTCGAGCTGCACGCCGCTGCGAGCCACGTAGCTCTCGGGCGTCATCACGACCCGCTGCACGCTTCCGTCCTGCGTGCGGACGACGGCGCTGAGCGTGGCGCCCTCGGCGAAGAGCGCGTGAAAGCGGTCCCAGTCGCGGGCCTCGCCGGCCTCGCCCGAGATCACGTCGTAGACCGCGGCGATGATCGCGTCGACCGACGCCACGTCCGCGGGGTCGGCCACCTGGGCCGTGACGGGAGAGGCGCACGCCGCGGCGGAAAGGATGGCGACGAGGGGGAGCGTACGGTCGTGCATGGTGGCTCCTGGAGGAGAGCGTGGCTGGATCGGGCAGGGAAAGATACGGGTTCGGCGGGCTCGGGGTTGCGGCCGGGGCAGGGTGGGGCGGCGAGGCCGACCCGCCAGGGCCGGGCCGGGTGCCTTTGAGCCGCGCGCGGACCCGCCTACCTTCACCCATGGCCTCGGGCGAGACACC
>JBFFWJ010000531.1:0-2775 GCA_041570315.1 Longimicrobiales bacterium
GGCAGGTCCTCGACGTCGACGAGCTCCAGCGTGTCCGGATCGGCCCCCGCGGCGACGGCCCGCTCGCGAGCCAGCTCCTCCGCCCGCTCCACGGCCTCCGCCCGCGGCAGGCCGCTGAAGACCTGATCGACCTCACCGCTCACCTGCGCGATCGCGGCCCCGACCGCGTTGGCCACCGGCGCGTGGGGGACGCGCACGACCTCGCCGATGCCGGGCAGCCGCTCCGGGACGAGGAAGGCGCCGCCGCCCACCGCCAGGAGAGGGAGAGGACGCGCGTCCGGCTTCATCCGGTCCACGCTGTCCTCGACCAGCCTGCGGACCCGCTCCATCGCCCAGCCGGTCAGGTCGCGATCGAGGCCCGCCACCCGCTCGGCGTCACCGATCCGCGCGACCCCCGCCGCGACCGCGACGTCGGTCGCGGTGAGCTGGCGGCCGCCGAAGACGAGCGCCTCGGAGGTCAGCCGGTGTCCCACGCTGACCGGGCCGACCGTGCGCGCGGCCGGGTCCACCACGGTGCCGCCGCCGAGCCCCACGGACAGGAGATCGGGCATGCGGAAGAGGGTCCGAACGCCCCCGACGTGGACCACCCGGTTGGCCTCGCGCGGAAAGCCCGCCTTGAGGTGGCCCACGTCCGTCGTCGTCCCCCCCACGTCGACGACCATCGCGTCGCGCAGGCCCGACAGGAAGGCCGCGCCACGCATGCTGTTCGTCGGCCCCGAGGAGAAGGAGAGCACGGGGAAGGCCTCCGCCCGGTCCGCTCTCACGACCGTGCCGTCGTTCTGCGTCAGGAAGAGCGGCGCCTCGATCCCGGAGCCCGCAACGGCCTCGGCGAAGGCCCGGGTCGTCCGGCGCGCGAGACCCACCAGCGCCGCATTCAGGAGCGCGGCGTTCTCGCGTTCCAGGAGACCGATCCGCCCCAGCTCGTGCGAAGCCGTCACGACGACGTCGGGGACCTCGCTCCCGAGGATCCCGGCGACCTCCTCCTCGCACGCCGAGGTGAGCGGCGAGAAGACGGAGCTCACCGCCACGGAGCGGATCCCCGCGTCCCCGATCTCCCGGGCCGCCGCACGCACGGCCTCGGCGTCGAAGGGTGCCAGCGGTCGCCCGTCGAACTCGTGGCCCCCGCGCACCATGAACACCCGACCCCGCACGAGCGTGGCGAGGTCCTCGGGCCAGTCGACGAACGGGGGCAGGGAGCGCCCGCTCGGCAGCCCGACCCGGATCGCGGCTACGGACTCGAGGTCGCGGCGCTGCACGACCGCGTTCGTGAAGTGCGTCGTGCCGACCATGACCCCCTCGACCCGCCCCGCGTCCCCGCCGAGCTCCGTCACCAGGGCCTCCAGGGCAGCCCGAATCCCGCTCGTGACGTCCTCGGTCGTGGGCCGCTTGACCCACGCGGTCACGCGATCCTCCTCCACCAGCACGGCGTCCGTGTTCGTCCCGCCCACGTCGATGCCGATCCGTCTCATCGAGCGTCCTCGAACACCGATCGGAAGTCCAGATCGTAGCCGAAGGCGCGAGGACCCACGTGCTCCAGGCCCTTCGCGGTCGTCTGGACCGCCGGCGCCGGGAGCGCGACGACCTTCACCCGCTGTCCGTACCGGAGCGCCTCCGTTCCGATCGCCTCCCCGGTCGTGGCGTCGAGAAGGCAGATGATGTCGGGCACCGTCACCCGCGCCTCCCCGTCGAGCCAACCCACGGTGAACTCGTTCTGGAAGTCGACCCGCAGCTCGTGGCCGTGATCTCCGTCCAGGCCGTCCAGCCGGGCGTTCCCGCGCAGGAACCCCTCCGTCGTGCGCCGCGCCACGTCGACGACCTTGCCCGAGAACAGGAGCGCCCCCCGGCGTGCTCGACGACCGCCCGCACCGGATCGTCCTTGCGCCGACGCGCCTCGAGAACCGCCTCCCCGAGGCGAATCGCCTGCGTCACCGTGTGGAGCACGCCCCACGCCTTGACCTCCGCCGCGGTGCGCGGCGCCTTGCACGTGGCCGCGACCGAGCCGACCTCGACACAGACCTTCCGGCTGATCCGCTCCATCCATTTCCAGCTCGCCACCCTCGACACCACGACCGCGTTGTCGCGCACGTCGGCGAGCGTGAGCGGAAACGGCCGCAGGTCCCCGATCGCGAAGCTGGAGTGCTGCGCCTCGGGATAGGCCCGCCCCATCGTGTCGGCATCGACGACCGGGAGCCCGATGACGGCGGCGGCCATGAGGGGCTGAAAGGCGTTCGAGCCGCCGATCTCCAAGGACATGACCGCATCGAAGCGCCGGCCCAGGTGCTCCTCCATGTGGACCACCGGCGCCGCGGCGACCTCCGGGTCGGTCAGGCGCTCCTCGCCCACCAGGGGCGCGCCCATCGTGGACACCACCGCCACGAGCGCGTCGTCGGGCAGCGCCAGCGGATCGACCAACGAGACCGACGCCCCCTCCGCGTAGAGACGCCGCAGGTTGAGATATGCGTGGTACGGATCGCCGCCGCCGCCGGCGCCGAGGATCCAGGCGCCCGTCGCGAGCGGCTGCAGCTCCTCCGCGCGAAGAGCTCGGACGGGGAATCCGGGGTCGGGACGTGACATGGCTGCCGACGATATCCGATGCGTCGGCCGTGCGGCAAGCCGAGGGGCCGCCTATGCTTGCACCCATGATCAGCCGCATCACCTTCGTGACCATCGGGCAGACGCCGCGGGCAGACCTCGTCCCCGAGATCGTCGCCCACCTCCCGATCGACGTCGACGTCGCCGAGCTCGGGGCCCTCGACGGACTCGCCGGCGAGGAGA
>JBFFWJ010000532.1:0-2773 GCA_041570315.1 Longimicrobiales bacterium
CCCTGGCGATCTGCATCGGGGCCAACGTCGCCATCTACAGCGTGATCCACACGGTGCTCCTCGAGCCCCTGCCCTTCCCGGAGCCGGACCGGCTGGTGACGGTCTTCAACAGCTACCCGGGCGCGGGGGTGGCGCGCGCCTCCAACGGCTCGGTCGACTTCTTCGAGCGGCGTGAGAACGTGGCCGCCTTCGAGGAGGTGGCGCTCTTCACCGGCTCGGGCCACACGGTGGGCGAGGCGGGCAGCGCCGAGCGGGTCACCTCGATGCAGGTGACGCCCTCCTTCTTCCCGCTCCTGGGAATCGAGGCGGCCGCGGGCCGCACCTTCACCGAGGACGAGATGGAGATCGGCGGCCACCGCAAGGTGGTGCTGACGCACGCGTACTGGCAGGAGTACTTCGGCGGCGCCTCGGACGTGCTGGGACATGATCTGCGGGTCAACGGCGAGCCGTACGAGGTGGTCGGCGTGCTCGCCCCGGACTTCGTGATGGTGAACCGGGCCGACATGCGCTTCTTCGTCCCGCTGGCCTTCAGCGAGGAGGAGCGCCAGCTCGACGCCTGGCACAACAACAGCTACCAGATGATGGCGCGGCTGGCCCCGGGCGCCACCATCGAGCAGGCCCGGGCCCAGAACGACGCGCTCAACGACGCGCTCATCGACCGGTGGCCGATCCCCAACGCGCGGCAGCTCCTCGCGGACGCCGGATACCGGGTCCGGGTGGAGCCGGCCCAGGCCGACATGGTCCGCGACATCGCGGCGACCCTGTACCTGCTGGGGGCCGGGGTGGCCTTCGTGCTCCTCATCGGGTGCGTGAACATCGCCAACCTGATGCTGGCCCGCGCCCAGACCCGCGTGACCGAGGTCGCCACCCGGCTCGCCCTGGGCGCGCGGAGAAGCCTGGTGGCGCGCGGCCTGGCGACCGAGGCGGTCGTGATGGGCGTGCTCGGCGGCGTGCTCGGCGTCGGCGTGGGAGCGCTGGGGATCCGGCTCCTCCAGACGCTGGGCGCGACCGAGCTTCCGCGGGGGACCGAGATCGGGATCGACGGTCCGGTGCTCCTCTTCACGCTGGCGCTCTCCGTGGCCGCGGCCGTCCTCTTCAGCCTCGTGCCGATGCTGCAGATGGTGCGCGGCGACCTCATGGGCGTCTTCCGCTCGGACGGCCGGACCGGCACGGCGAGCCGACGCGCGGTGCTCCTGCGCAACGGCCTCGTCACGAGCCAGGTGGCGCTCGCCTTCGTCATGCTGATCGGCGCGGGCCTGATGCTCGCGAGCTTCCGCTCGGCCCTGGCGGTGGACCCCGGGTTCGAGCCCGAGGGCATCTTCACGGCGTACGTCTCGCTCCCGTCCGCACGCTACGAGGACGCCCAGGCGCGACGCCAGTTCTGGGAGGAGATGACGCGGGAGGTGCGGGCGATCCCCGGGGTGGAGTCCGCGGGCCTCACGAGCATGCTCCCCTTCAGCGGCAGCAACTCCAGCTCGGTGATCGTGCCCGAGGGCTACGAGCCGACCCCGGGCGAGTCGCTCCTGTCGCCGCTGCAGGGCCGCGTCACCCCCGGCTACTTCGAGACGATGGAGATCGAGATCCTCGAGGGCCGCGACTTCAGCGACGCCGACACCCACGAGACGTCGAACGTGATCATCATCGACCGGTGGCTGGCCGACCGCTACTGGCCGGACCGCAGCCCGCTCGGCGACCGCATGCTGTACGGCGCCATCCCCGGCATGGACGAGATCGACGACGACAACTGGTACACCGTCGTCGGCGTGGTCGAGACGATCAAGCAGAACGACCTGACGGCGCCGGAGGGCGAGCACGTCGGCGCGTACTACATGACCGTGCCCCAGCAGCCGATGGCGTCCATGACCGTGGCGGCCCGATCCGCCACGGGGGACGCGGAGGGGCTCACGCCCGCGGTGCGGGCCGTCCTGCAGCGCCTCGATCCCGAGCTTCCGCTCTTCGGCGTCGAGACGATGACCGGACGCATCGACGAGTCGCTCGCGGCCCGGCGCGTGCCGCTCATCCTCCTGGCCGTCTTCGCGGGGGTGGCGCTCTTCCTGGCCGTCGTGGGCATCTACGGCGCGCTCGCCTACTCCGTGACGCAGCGCCGCCGGGAGATCGGCATCCGCATGGCGATGGGCTCCGCCCCCGAGGAGGTCTTCCGCCGCGTGGTCGCGCAGGGGCTGCGCGTGACGGGGGTCGGGCTGGTGGTCGGGGTGGCCGCCGCGCTCCTCCTGACCCGCCTGATCCGGTCCCTCCTCTTCGGCGTGGCGCCGACCGACCCGCTCATCCTCGTCGCGGTCACCGGCGTGCTCGCGCTGGCGGGCCTGGCGGCGTGCGTGCTGCCGGCGAGGCGCGCGACCCGGGTCGACCCGGTGGAGGCGCTGGGGACGTAGGGGCGGCCGGCGGCCCGGCCCTACCCGCCGGCCAGGCCCCGCCCGCCGGCCCCGGCCCCGGCCCGCCGGCGCTGGTGGAGTGTCTCCGCTAGTACCGCCAGCTCGTGAGGTCCGCCCCCGGCGGGTGGCTCGCCATCATCCGATCGACCATCAGCGGCGTGTACATCTGCACGTAGCGCAGCCGGCTGATCGCGTTGGGCTGCTCGTGATCCCCGTTCCAGCAGTGCTCGTCGCGGGCGCCGTAGTCGACGACCCCTCCGTAGTAGGGATCGGTCGTGCTCTCCAGGAACTCCTCGGCGAGGTAGACGGCGTTGTTGAGGTAGTAGTTGTCCATCTCGCCCACGTAGATGTGGAGCTTGCCCTCGAGCTTCGGCCCGAGC
>JBFFWJ010000533.1:0-2756 GCA_041570315.1 Longimicrobiales bacterium
CCCGTCGACGGCGCCGCGGGTCACGGGCAGCCGGACGCAGACCGTCGTGCCACGACCCGGCGTGCTGTCGACCTCGATGCCGCCTCCCGCTCGTTGCACGATGCCGTACACGGTCGACAGGCCCAGGCCCGTGCCCTGGCCCGTCGGCTTGGTCGTGTAGAACGGCTCGAAGATGCGCTTGACCGTGTCCTCGTCCATGCCGATTCCGTCGTCGCGCACCCGCAGGACGACCGCCTCGCTCGCCTGCTCGGCGGCGACGGCGCCCCGGGGGAGGCTTCCGCGCCGGGTCTCGATCTCGATGCGCCCGCCCGAGGGCATGGCGTCGCGGGCGTTGAGCACGAGGTTCATGATGATCTGCTCGAGCTCGCCCGGGTCGATCAGAAGGGCGGGCAGGTCGGGTCCCAGCCGCGTCTCCAGCGCCACGTCCTCGCCGATCAGGCGCCCGAGAAGCCGCTCCACGTCGGTCAGGATCTCGTTGACCTGAACCGGTCGGGCGCCCTGCGGCTCACGGCGAGCGAAGGCGAGCAGCTGGGCGGTGAGCGTGCTCGCGCGCCTCGTCGCCTCACGGATCTGCTCGACGTCCTGCCGGATCGAGTGGTCCTCCGCGAGCTCGGCCTCCATCAGCTCCAGGTTCCCCCCGATCACGGTCAGCAGGTTGTTGAAGTCGTGCGCGATTCCGCCGGCCAGCTTGCCGATCGCCTCCATCTTCTGGGTCTGCCGAAGCTCGGCCTCCCTGCGCCTCTCCTCGGTGATGTCCTGGACGATCAACTCGAGCGCGGGCTCGCCGTCCGACTCGTGGATCAAGCGGCCGCTGAGTCGAACCGTGATCGGCACGCCCTCGGCGCTCAGCCACTCCGTCTCCCGGTTCTCGATCAGACCCTCCCGGGCCGCCAGGTCCATGAGCTCGACCCCGACCTCCGGGAACAGGTAGAGCGAGCCCGGGCCGCCGTCGACCAGGGCCGCCGGCGCGTGATAGCCGAGCATGGAGGCCAGCGAGTGGTTGGCCTCACGCAGCGTGCCGTCGAGCCTCGACACGCAGAGCCCGAAGACCGCGTTGTCGAAGATCGACTGATACCGCTCCCGTGCGGAGCGCTCGGCCGCCTCGGCCCGCCGCCGGCTCTCGAGCTCCCGGTTGAACTGCTCGACGACCGCCTGGAACTCCGTCGGCGTCGCGTCCGGGAGCGGGATCGGCGCACCGTCTCGGGTCCGGCGGGTGCCGGCGGCGAGCTCGCGAAGCGCGCCCGCGATGCGGCGGTACGACGACCCGGAAAAGAGCGCGACCAGCAGCACGACGAGGAGCGTGGAGCCGAGGTGGCGGAACACGGCGGCGCGCGCGGGAGCCAGGACCGCGGCGGTCGGGAGCCCCACGTAGACCATCCAGCCGTTGCCCAGCTCCACCTGCCCCCAGATCCGCTGCACCCCCTCGAAGTCCCCCCCGCGCGCGATCTGGCGTCCCGGAGAGATCTCCTCGTCGAATCCGTCGTTGCTCGGAAGCACCTCGCCGACCCAGCGCTGCGCATCGTGCGAGCGCGCGATCACGACCCGCTCGCGCGTGGCGATCGTCACGAGGTGTCCCTCGTCGAGCCCGAGGCCCTCGAGGAAGGGGCTGAACTCGACGAGCGGAATCGATCCCATGAGCGCGCCCTCGACCCGACCGTCCCCGCCGCGGATCGGAACGGCGACCGGGAGCACCCACTGGTCGCTGATCGTCCCCAGCACGGGGGAACCGACCGTGAAGCGTCTCGTCTCCAGCAGCTCCGGCAGCCACGCCCAGGACTCGGCGCTCGTGCCCGGCGTCACCGGACGGGCCGAACAGAGGATCTCGCCGTTGCCGCGGACCGCCGCGGTATTGACCAGGAAGGGGATGTAGTCGGAGGCGCCGGTCGCGACGGGCCCGCACGGGGCCCCGCCCATCCAAGCGGGCCCGAAGTCCGCCGCGATGGAGGACAGGATCTCCTCGGTGAGCGTCAGGAACTGCCGAATGCTGGCGGCCGTGGCGTCGGCGAGGACGAGCGCCTCGTCGTCGGCGGCCGCCTCGGCCTCCCGATACTCGCTCACCCCGTACCAGATCTGCAGCCCCACGAGGGGAAGCGCCAGCGCGGCGATGAGCAGGATGATCTGGCCCCGGATCGAGCGCGTCCGAAACGGGTTGGACCGAGGGCCCATCGAGTCTCCGTGGAGGCGAGCTGGGAAGGACAAGGCGTGGGCTATCCCTAGACTACCACGTCGGCGGCGACGCGCGCCAACTCGACCGGGTGCGCGACCGCTCGATGCGCCCGCGGCGATTCAGGAGCCGTCCACGCGCTGGCGACGCACCATCGACCCCGACCAGCGGAAGGCGGTCCGCGCCGGGAGGAAGAGCAGGGGGGCATCGAGTCCAGTGAGCCGGTGCCGGCGCTCGCGCCCCCAGCTCGGCGGACCCCGCGGCCCCGGCCGGCTTACCCGGGGCCCCGACGGGTTCAGCGGGTCACGCGCAGGCCGAGCGCGCCGTCTGCGGTGGTCGTCGTGCCGACCTCCAGGGGCGTCCACCGCTCGATCATCGAGCCGAGCGCCCACCCGGCCACCAGGCCCACGAGCAGGCCACCGGCCGCGCCGCCCACGGTTTCCACCGTATGCACCGCGGAGTCGTACCCGCCCGAACAGCTCGGGCCGTAGGAGCCGAACAGCATGCTGTAGCCGCCCGGGGAGCAGGTGCGGTCCGGGGCGACGTAGCCGCGACTACCCACGACACCTCCGACCACGGCCCCGACCAGCCC
>JBFFWJ010000534.1:0-2756 GCA_041570315.1 Longimicrobiales bacterium
GATGACGACCCGGTCCGCGCCTCCCCGCCGGCGGATCTCGTGGGCGACGTCCCGGCGCAGGCGGGCGTCCGCCCCCGAATCCGCGAGGGTGCGTCGCAGCGCCTCCGCGGGGCCGGGCCCGCTCCCGCCCCGGCCGCCGCCGGTCGCCCACGACGGCAGGAGCACGGTGTTGCCGTCGGAGCCGCTCGTCGCGTAGGGGTACTGGTCGGCCCACACGCGCACGCCTTCGTCCCGGGCGCGCTGGATGAGCTGGATCGCGGAGCCCGAGGAGCCCCAGTAGTGGGCGCCCTTCGCCTTGATGTGCGACGCGACCACGCGCGCGCCGGAGCTTCGCCCGATCTCGATGGTCTCCATGATCGCGTCCTGGAGGGTCGGCGGCCCGGGGTCGTCCTGGCTGGGCCAGAACCACATCGGGTCGGCGCCCTCGGACCGCTCGTGCGAGATGTACACGCCGTCGAAGGGGACGAGCTCCTCCGCGAGGCGGGCGACCTCGTCGGTCGTCGAGTACCGCCCGGGGACGTACTCGAGGCCCGCCGACATCCCCACCGCGCCCTCCTCGAGCGCCTGGCGCACGAGGGCCCGCATCCGCTCCACCTCGGCGTCGGTCGCGGGCCGCTGGAAGTCGCTGCCCATCACCTCGCGCCGCACCGTGCCGTGACCGACCATGAGCATCACGTTCGGCCCGACACCCTGCGCCTCGAGGAGGTCGCGCTGGTCCCGGATCGGCCAGGGTGAGCGACCGTCATGGTTGACCACCACCGTGGTCACCCCCTGCGACACCACGTTCGGCGCGGCCTTCCGCCGCGGCTCGTCGGTGCGGATCGTCGCGCCCCCGACTCGGGCGTTCCCGTCGTCGGCGTGGGAGTGGATGTCGATGAACCCGGGCGACACGTATCGCCCCGTGGCGTCCACCACTCGGTCGGCCGTGGCGCCGTCGAGGATACCGATCGCGCCGACCCGCCCGTCGCGGACGCCGACGTCGGCACGGAACCAGGGGTTGCCGGTCCCGTCGAGCACGCGTCCTCCCCGGACGAGGAGGTCGAAGGGGCCGCTTTCCTGCGCCGCGACCGGCGCGAAGGTCACGGCGAGCGAAAGCGCGAGCCAGGAAGAGAAGCGCCGGGTCATGGTCGGTCGTGGGATGCCGTGGACGAAGGGGCTGCCGGCGGATCGTAGAGGGCCGATCGACGGCCCGCCAGGGCGGAGGTGGGGGGGGGCGGACATCGCGGGAAGCCGGCGCGCCCCGGGTCAGGGCGCTCCGCTGAAGTGCGCCCGACCGGCCGGCGTGTCACAGTGCACGTCCACGACCTGCACGGGCTCCGCGCTCCGGTCGAACCTGCGGCCGTCGGCCCGCGCGAAGGTGCCGAGGGTGAGCGCGACCTGCTCACCCGCTGCGACGGCCTCCAGCTCGCCGGAGAAGGCCCCGTCCCGCACCCCGGCGTTGACGTCGACGATGCACCGCGTCCAGGGATGGTCGTCGAGGTTGGTCACGAGGATCCTGTTCCCGGATCGAGCGACCCGCGCCGCGAGACGCGGGAACCGCGTGGGGGTCACGCTCGGTCGGATCGGCTCGGTGGGGCGGCGCTGCTCGTGGAGGCGGGCCGCGACCCCCGCCCCGATCGCGCCTGCGACGAGGGACAGCGCCAGGAGGGCCCTCACCACTGCGCCCGCCGCGGAGGCGCTGCCGCGGGCCGGCCTGGGGACACCACATCGTGGGCAGGCCTTCGCCCTCGTGCTGACGCGGTGGCCACACTCCCGACATGGCTGGAGGGACATGGTGCCTCACCGTAGAGGGTGGACTTCCGAGCTCCGCCCGGCAGCGCGAAGCGCGTGCATGCATCGTGCCGGAGCGTCGACCCGTGACGCCGCCGGCAGCGCGCACTGGCCGCGCCCGGGCGGGAAGCCCATTCCTTAGGGCGGGGAAAGCGCCGTCGGGCCGCGCCGGTCTCGCTCGACGGTCCAGGACAGCCGAGGAGGGGTGATGCCCGCATGAGCCGATCCGGAACGCCTGCCGTGGGCCGCCTTCTCGTGGTCGGAGCCCTCTGCGCGATCGCATCCGGCTGCGCGCCCGACCGCCCGCTCATGCCCGGTGACCGCGTGCCGGACGCGACGCTCGAGGTGATCGACCCCACCGCGTCGAGCTGGTCGCCGGGAGACCACGTCGCCCTGTCGGAGCTCGAGGGCCGTCCCGTTCTCATCGACTTCTGGGCCTCCTGGTGCCCGCCGTGCCGGGAGCAGCACCGGCACGTGACGGAGGTGGCCGAGCGCTACGGCGATCGGCTCGCGGTGCTCGGGGTTCTGGTCGACGACAGCCCCGCGAACGCGCTGCGGTGGATGGACGAGCAGGGCGCGAGCTACCCCACCGTCCGGGAGACGGACGACGTGCTCGCCGACGCCTTCTGGATCTCCGCCACCGGGCTCCCCCACCTGGCGCTGCTCGACGAAGACCGGCGGCTCGTCTGGCACCGCATCGGCGCGTCGGCGGTCGGGATCCCGCGAGAGGTCCTGGAGCTGGCGGTCGGCGACCCCTCCGGCTGACCGCCCGCGTCCGGCCCGCGGCCGATCCGACGAGCCAAGGTGGCACCCTGGCACCACTCGCCTTCGAAGGCCGAAGGGCTTCAGCGCGTACATTCGATGTGCGGGCGGTGACGCAACCACGCCGGCCTGCCCGACGTTCGCCCGGCCCTGCCGGTCCACGCCGACGGGTGCATACCCACCTCAACGCATCACAGGAAAGCCCATGATCATCAGCAACACGC
>JBFFWJ010000535.1:0-2754 GCA_041570315.1 Longimicrobiales bacterium
CTCCGCGATGATCGCGAACTCGATCCTGGGAGCGGGCGGGTTCTCGAGCCGGATCATGGCTCGGGTGCGCACCGAGCGGGGGTACGCGTACGGCGCCTCCTCCGTGTGGACGACGCCGCGTGAGCACGAGGGCATCGTGGGCGCGATCACGCGCACGAGCCCGGAGAACGCGGTCGCGGCCATCGAGGTCATCCTCGACACGATGGCGGAGCTCGAGGCCGGGCCGCCGACGCGCGAGGAGGTCGAGACCGCCATCAGCCAGGTCGTCAACGGCTTCGTGTTCAACTTCGAGACGCCGGCCCAGGTGGTCTCGCGGACCATGCTGTACCTGGCGCAGGACCTGCCCGAGGATTGGCTGGAGCGCTATTGGCGCGGCGTACAGGCGGTCACGCCGGCGTCGATCCAGCGCGTCTTCTCCGAGCATCTCAGGCCTCGCGAGATGACGATCCTGATCGTCGGCGACCCCGAGCGCATCGGCCGGGACGCGCTCGCCGGCCTCGGTCCCGTCACGGTGCTGGAGCCGCGCTGAGGGGACCTGCAGCCGGTGCCGGGCGAGCACCGGGGTCGCGCGGCGCCCCGCCTGCGCCCGTAGACGACGGGTGGCCGGATCGTGGAGGGCCGTCGATCGCGGCGGAGCCCGGTCAGGCTTCCCCGTAGTGGATCGCGGCGATCCCTCCCGACAGGAGATCCCATCCCACCGAGCGAAAGCCGACCCCGGCGAAGAGCGTGCCGAGGTCCTCCGGCCCCGGGAACTCCCTGACCGACTCCGGCAGATAGGTGTAGGCCCACGGGTGCCCCGACACGAGCCGTCCAACGACCGGTAGGATGCGGCGGAAGTAGAAGAGGTACGCTGCGCGCACGACCGGGTTCGGCGGCACCGTGAACTCCAGCACGACCAGGCGCCGGCCCGGCTTCAGGACGCGGCGCAGCTCGGCGAGCCCGTCCCGCAAGCTGGAGAGGTTGCGAACGCCGAAGCCCACCGTGGCCCCGTCGAAGGTCGCATCCGGGAAGGGGAGCCGCAGGGAATCGCCGCACACGGGCCTCACATGGGCCCGCCCGATCTTCGACGTCCCCTGGACGAGCATGGGATGGGCGAAGTCGGCCGCGATCACACGGCCCTCGAAGGCCCCCCGACCCGCGAGCTCGAGCGCGAGGTCGAAGGTGCCGGAGCAGGCGTCCAGGTAGGTGCCTTGCGGAGCGTCCTGCCAGCCCAGCCTCCCCACCGCCCTCCTCCGCCAGAGGCGGTCGATGTTCAGGCTCAGGACGTGATTGAGCAGATCGTATCGCGGGGCGATCTCGGAGAAGATCTGCTGGACCTGCCTCTCGCGCTCGGTGCCCGCCCGCGGCGTGGCGTCGTATGGCGATCGCATGACAGAACTCCGCTGGCCGCATTAGCTTTCCGTGCCCCGGAGGCGCACAGCGGCGTTTCGGGGCCGAAAAGCTACGGGAAGGGGGGGGGCGGCTCAACGGCCGCGAAACCGACGCCCCGCGGGACGCGTAGGGGCGCCGATGGGTACCGAAGCCGTTTCCCTGCCGCGCCCCGCCTCGTGGTGGACCGCTCACCCCCGCCAGGACGAGAGATCTCTGGCCGCTCCGAACTACGCGACGCTCGACGATCGCGAGCTGGCGACGATGGCTGCCCGGGGCCGCGAACCGGCCTTCCGGGAGATCCTCGCTCGCTACGAGCGCCCGGTCTTCTCGCTCGTGTACCGGATGGTCCGGAACCGGACCGTCGCCGAGGACCTGGCCCAGGAGTCGTTCATCCGGGCCTTCAACGCGATCGGCTCGTACAACAGCAGCTACAAGTTCAGCAACTGGATCCTCAAGATCGCGAACAACCACACGATCGATCACCTGAGGAAGAGAAAGCTGAACACGGTCTCGATCGACGGGTCACCGCACGCGACCACGCAAGACGAGATCAGCCAGACCCGGCTCGTCATCGAGTCGGGGGGCGAGAACCCCCAGGAGTACGTCGAGCACCGGGAGCTGGGGGGACAGATCGAGGAGGCGATCGGCGAGCTCCGGGAGGAGTACCGCACGGTGATCCTCCTGCGGCACGTCGAGGGATACGCCTACGACGAGATCGCCGAGATCATGGACCTTCCGCTCGGAACGGTGAAGACGTATCTGCATCGGGCGCGGGGCGAGCTCCGCAAGAGCCTCGCCCACCTGACCTCGTGACCGATGGTGCGTACGCCGAAAGTCGAAGCGCCCCGGGGCGATACGGGCACCCGGCCCGGGCCCCGCGGATCGTTGAAACCCCTTCGCCCGCGGTGCCGTAGGGCGGGTGGAACGAAGGACGTAGGAGCGAGCGAGTGAGCCACGGCATGTCAAACGAGCACCTGAGCGCCGAGCGGCTGCAGGCGTTCCTCGAGGGCGAGCTCCCCCCGCGGGAGGCCGCTCGGGCCGAGGAGCACCTCGCGGGTTGTGCGCGCTGCTCGGCCGAATGCGAGGCCTGGCGGCTGCTGCTCGCCGATCTCGACCAGCTGCCCTCCCTGCGGCCCGACCCGGGCTTCGCCGAGCGCGTGATGTCCGGCGTCCGGGGTGCGGAGGTTGCGTCCTCGCCTCTCGCCGCCGCGGCGCGCGAGCACGTCGGCGAGGTCGACCTGCTCGAGTACCTCGATGGAACGCTGGGACCGAGACGCGCCGGACGGGTGGAGCTGCACCTCGCGGCCTGCCCGACCTGCGCGGATGAGGCGAAGGCGTGGTCCGCGCTGCTCGACCGCCTCGACGCCGTCGAGCGCTTCGCGC
>JBFFWJ010000536.1:0-2751 GCA_041570315.1 Longimicrobiales bacterium
CCCAGTCCACCGTCGCGAGCCAGCCGGCGTTGCAGTGCGTGAGGACGTGGAACGGTCCGTCGCCGCCCTTGGCCTCGAGGAGCTCGCGGATCAGGCCGAGCCCGTGCCGCCCGATCGCCCGGCACGTGCGCACGTCCTCCTCGGCGATCTCGTCGGCCACCTCGTACGCCCGCGCCACGCGCTCCGCGGCCGGAAGCGGGGTCAGCGCCCGGCCCATGCGCTCGAGCGCCCAGCGCAGGTTGACGGCGGTCGGCCGGGTGTCGGCCAGGGCCGCGCCCGCCGCGGCGAGCGCCTCGTCCGACGGGTCCCTGCGCGCGGCGAGACAGACGCCGTAGGCCGCCGTCGCGCCGATCAGCGGCGCCCCCCTGACCCGCATCTCGCGGATCGCGGTCACCGCGTCCTCCAGGCTCTCGAGCCGGGCGGTCTCGAAGCGGTGCGGGAGCTGGCGCTGGTCGATGATCTCCACGCCCCACCCGTCACGCGCGCGGGTGATCGATCGGTGGTGCTGGCCTTGGACGTTCATCGTCGCCTCGGCGAAGGGAGAGGGGCTGCCCGTCCGTCCGGCCTCCGTGCCCGCCTCGCCCTCCGGGAACCTGCGTGGGCAGGCAAGGTACCGCCCGGCCGGGGCAGACGTCCAACGAGCCGGCGTCCGATCAGGGAGGCGTGCCATGGCGGCGTCCATCGTGGAGCGGATCCGGGAGGCCAGCGCGGCGGTGCGGGTCCATTCCGACCTTATGCCGCGCGTCGGAATCGTCCTCGGAACCGGATTGGGAGCGCTCGCCGAGGAGATCGTGGTCGAGCAGGCCGTGCCCTACCAGGACATTCCCGGCTTTCCGGAGCCCACGGTGGAGACGCACTCCGGCCGGCTGGTGCTCGGCACGCTGCAGGGGACGCCCGTCGCCGCGATGCAGGGCCGCTTCCACCGCTACGAGGGCTACACGCTCCAGCAGGCGACCTTCCCGATCCGGGTCCTCGAGGATCTGGGAGCCGGAACCCTCGTCGTCTCGAACGTCTCCGGCGGCATGCACCCCCTGTGGCGCGCCGGCGAGCTGGTGCTCCTCGACGACCACATCAACCTGCTCGGCGACAGCCCGCTCGTCGGTCCCAACGCGGACGAGCTGGGGCCGCGCTTCCCCGACATGTCCGAGCCCTACGATCGCGAGTTGCAGGGCATGGCGATGGATGCGGCGCTCGAGCTCGGCATCCGCCTGCATCGCGGCGTGTACGTGGCCGTGCCCGGCCCGCAGCTGGAGACCCGCGCGGAGTACCGCATGCTCAGGGCCCTGGGGGCGGACATCGTCGGCATGTCCACCGTTCCGGAGGTCATCGTCGCGCGGCACATGGGGATGCGCGTGCTCGGGCTCAGCATCATCACCGACGAGTGCCTCCCCGACGCGCTCGAGGTCGCCGACGTGGCCGAGATCATCGCCGCCGCGCAGAGGGCGGAGCCGGAGCTGACGCGTCTCACCGAGCGGGTCGTCGGGCAGCTCTAGGGGAGTGAAACCGACGTTTCGGTGCCGTTGGTCGAGCTTCGCTCGATCTGTCGCGGTTCGCGCCGCGGCTCGGTTCGCCGATGGGCCGCTCGGTGCGCGCTGCGATGCATCGACGATGCCTGCGTTGGCGGGGCCGCACCGCCAGGCCCGTGCACACGTTCCCGGGCCTCCGAAACAGCCGTAGGGCCCTCGCCGTAGGGCGGGCGGAGGCGCGGGCGGGACGCTCCGCGAAGGGCTTCCTCGGGACGGAGCGGGCGGTGGTGGACTCCTTGGCACGGCACCTCGGGTACGCGGTACGCAAGCTGTCGCGGGCTCCCCTCTTCAGCGCGGTCGCGGTCGCCACCCTCGCGGTCGGCATCGGCAGCAGCGCGGCGATCTTCAGCGTCGTCAACGGGGTCCTGCTGAAGCCGCTCCCCTACGACCGAGCCGAGGAGCTGGTGGGACTCTGGCACGTGGCGCCGGGCCTCGGCTTCGACGAGTCGAGACCCGTCAGCCAGTCACCGGCGCTCCACTTCACCTACGCCGAGGAGAGCTCCGCCTTCTCGTCGGTGGGCGTGTGGGACGACGCGTCGGTCTCGATCACCGGGGATGCCGAGCCGGAGCAGGTCGCAGCGATGCGTGTGACGCATCAGACGCTTCCCATCCTCGGGATCGGGCCTCGGGTCGGCCGCCGCTTCACCGCCGAGGACGACAGCCCGGGTGCCCCCGAGACCGTCATGCTCGCGCACGGCTACTGGGTCCGGCGCTTCGGGGGGGACCCCGACGTCGTCGGCCGCACGCTGACCGTGGACGGCCGGTCGATGGAGGTGATCGGCGTGCTTCCCGAGGCGCCCTTCCTCGGCTCCGATCCGGACGTGTTCGTTCCCTTCCGCTGGGACCCGTCCGAGGTCTTCATGGGGAACTTCAGCTATCAGGGCCTCGCACGGCTCGCTCCGGGCGCGACGCTGGAGCAGGCGAACCGGGACGTGGCACGAATGATCCCCATGGCCGCCGAGCGGTTCCCCGGCGGGCTCACGCTGGGCATGCTCGAGGAGGCGCGATTCGCACCGCTGGTGCGGCCCTTGAAGGAGGACGTCGTGGGAGACGTGGGCAGCGTCCTGTGGGTCCTGCTCGGCACCGTCGCAATCGTGCTGCTCATCGCGTGCGCGAACGTCGCCAACCTCTTCCTGGTCCGGGCGGAAGCGAGGCAGAGGGAGCAGAGCGTGCGCACGGCCCTGGGGGCGACACGGGGCGACATGGTCCGGCAATACCTCACGGA
>JBFFWJ010000537.1:0-2748 GCA_041570315.1 Longimicrobiales bacterium
CCCGCGGCGCGGCGTGCGGACGCGGAGCGGGCGCCTCCGGGGGGGCCGGACGCTCGGCGTGCGCGAGACCGACCCCCTCGGGCTCGGCGTTCGCCGACTCGGGCGCGCAGGCGGCCAGGAGGCTGGCCGCGCAGGCCAGCACGCCCAGGACCCGAGGGGCGCCGCCCGGGCGTCGCCGAGGTTCGTGACTCTCCACGTTCCTGACGGTCTTCCTCCCCCGCTTCCGCGGAGGTGAGGTCAGGCGCCTGACGCGGAACGGCGCGGTGGGCTCACAGCGCTGCACCGAGCCGCTCCCAGTCCTTGAGGAAGCCGTCCAGGCCCCGATCCGTGAGCGGATGCTTCGTGAGCTGCCAGAGGACCGACGGCGGGATCGTGCAAGCGTCGGCGCCGATCATCATCGACTCCACCACGTGGAGCGGATGGCGCACGGACGCGGCCAGGATCTCGGTATCGAATCCGTAGTTGTCGTACACCTGACGGATCTGATGGATCAGCTCCATACCCTCGCCGGAGGCGTCGTCGATGCGTCCCACGAACGGAGAGACGAAGGTCGCGCCGGCCTTCGCGGCGAGGAGCGCCTGCGAGACGGAGAAGCACAGGGTCACGTTGACGTGGTGGCCCTCGGCGACGAGGGCCCGGCAGGCCTTGAGCCCGTCCTCGGTGAGGGGAACCTTGACCACCGCGTTCTCGTGGATGCCGGCCAGCTTGCGGCCTTCGGCGAGCATCGTGTCCCTGTCCAGGCCCACCACCTCGAGGCTCACCGGTCCGGGCACGGCCTCGCAGATCTCAAGGTAGAGCTCCTTGGGATCGCGATCGCCCGCGACCTTGGCGACGAGCGACGGGTTCGTGGTGACCCCGTCGATCAGGTTCGCGTCGGCGGCTCGTCTGATCTCGCCGATGTCGGCGGTGTCCAGGAAGATCTTCATGCTGGGCTCGGGCTCCTTCGAGACGAGGGCTTGGAGGAATGGGGGTGCGGCGCGCTTTCGGCGTAGGTCACCGAACGCAGGAACAGGCCCTGCGGGGGAGCGGGCGGTGAGGTGGTCAGGTCGGGATCGGAGTGCAGCAATCTAGCGACGTCGCCCGACGGGCGTCGGCCACGCGCCACGTCGACCAGGGTCCCGACCAGATAGCGCACCATGTGGTGGAGGTAGCGGTCCGCCGTGATCCGCAGCTCGACGCCGATCGGGTGCTCGGACCAGCTGGCCTCGGCCACCCTGCACCGCTCTCCGCGCTCGGGCTGGCCGGCCTTCGAGAAGGCACGGAAGGAGTGCTCGCCCACGATCGTCCGGGTCGTACGCCTCAGCCGGCCCGCGTCCAGGGGGGCGCACAGGGGCCAACACCAGCGCCGGTGGAAGGGCGACGCCGCCTCGGGGCGCAGCCCCACCGTGTACGAGTAGGAGCGCGCGAGCGCGTCGAAGCGAGGATGGAACTCCGGGGAAGCCTCGGCCGCTCGCTCGATCCACACGTCCGCCGGCAGCACGGCGTTCAGGGAGCGCCGCACCCGGTCTGCCGTCCAGGACGAGGGCATGTCGACCGCGGCAACCTGGCCGGTCGCGTGCACGCCCGCGTCCGTGCGGCCCGCGGAGAGGACACGGCGAGGGGAGTCGGCGAGCCGCGAGAGCGCACGCTCCAGCTCTCCCTGGACCGTCCGATGGTCGGGCTGGAGCTGCCAACCGTGGAAGCCCGAGCCGTCGTAGTGGACGGTGAGCTTCAAGCGTGTCGT
This sequence comes from Longimicrobiales bacterium, assembly GCA_041570315.1. Lineage (GTDB taxonomy): Bacteria > Gemmatimonadota > Gemmatimonadetes > Longimicrobiales > Gaopeijiaceae > JBFFWJ01. The sequence continues at coordinate 1,724 of JBFFWJ010000537.1, forward strand.
CGCGGGGGGTTCCACGGCGGAAAGGTAGGGGGGGCTCGGTCGATGTCAACCAGGCGCGAGCGGGTGGCGATTGACCGAAAAGCCGCATGGACATTAGGATTTCAGCCCCCCCGGCCCGGGGGGCTTTCCACGGGAGGGAGCGGATGAGCCAAGAGTCGTCGAGCGCGTTCCTCAGCGAGCTCCTGGAGATCGTGGCCGAGGGCGACGCCCTCACCGCCGACCAGGCGGAGGCGGCCATCGACGCCTTCATGGACGGTTCGGCCAGCGACGTCCAGATGGCCGGCCTGCTCATGGGCCTGCGCACGAAGGGGGTGGAGCCCTCGGAGATCGCCGGTGGCGTGCGAGCCCTGCGCAAGGCGATGATCCCGGTCCGCTCCGGGGATCCGGACCGGCTCGTGGACACCGCGGGAACAGGCGGCGGCACGGTCACGACCTTCAACATCTCGACCGCGGCCGCCTTCGTCGCGGCCGGGGCGGGCGTGCCGGTGGCGAAGCACGGGAACCGGTCGTTCACATCCCGCTCGGGAAGCGCGGACGTGCTGGAGGCGCTCGGCATGCGCATCGATCTCTCGGCGGAGCGGATGAGCGAGGTGCTCGCCGAGGCGGGCATCGTGTTCATGTTCGCCCCGCTCCTGCATCCGGCGATGCGCCACGTGGCCCCCGTCCGCCGCGGGCTCGGCGTCACGACGGTGATGAACATCCTGGGGCCGCTCACGAACCCCGCCGGTGCCCGACGTCAGGTGATCGGCGTCGCCGACCGGCGCCTGCTCGGCCTCATCGCCGACGCGCTGCGGGAGCTCGATCACATTCGGGCCCTCGTCGTGCACGGCGCGCCGGGGCTCGACGAGGTGAGCCCCTCCGGGATCACGACCGTGGCGGAGCTGCGCGGCGGCCACGTACGGACGTACGAGATCTCCCCCGAGGCGCTCGGCCTGGAGCCGCACGACCCCGCCGGCCTCGCGGGGGGTGATCCGGCGCACCACGCGGCGTTGATCAGACGGGTGCTGGAGGGGGAAGCCGGGGCG
>JBFFWJ010000538.1:0-2730 GCA_041570315.1 Longimicrobiales bacterium
GGACCACCGGAGCGCGCGCCACTCCGGGTCGCCCGGGGCGCTGAGTCCGTGTCCATCCCCTCCGTCTCCACCCGGAGGCCGGTCGCCGTCTGGATGCTCTTCCTGGCGGTCGTGCTCCTGGGCGTGATCTCCTATCTGCGGCTCCCGATCGACCTGCTCCCCGACGTCAGCTATCCCCGGCTCGTCGTCTACACCCTCTATCCCGAGGTCGCGCCCGCGGAGGTGGAGCGGCGGGTCACCGAGCGGATCGAGGCGCAGGCGGCGGCGGTGCCCGGGGTCGAGCGGGTGACGTCCACCTCCCGCTACGGCGTCAGCCTGGTGACGCTCCGCTTCGCGTGGGGCACGGACATGGACTTCGCGATGCTGAACGTCCGCGAGCGCATGGACAACCTGCGCGAGTCCCTGCCCGAGACGGCCACCCGGCCGACGATCCTGCGGGTCGACCCGGAGTCCGAGCCGATCATGACGCTCTCGGTGGCCGGCGGCTCCGACCTGTGGGAGACCAAGGAGCTGGCCGAGACGGTGTTCCGCCGCCGCCTCGAGCAGCTCGATGGTGTCGCGCAGGCCTCGGTGACCGGGGGGCTCGACCGCGAGATCCAGGTGGAGGTCGATCCGCGGCTGCTCGAGGCGTACGGTCTCACGATCGAGGAGATCTCCGAGGCGCTGGCCCTGGCGAACGTGAGCGCGCCCGGGGGCACGATCCTGCAGGGCCGCTACCGGTATCCGCTGCGCACGCTCGGCGAGTTCCAGACCGTCGCCGAGATCGCCGACGTCGTCGTCGCACGCCAGGCGGTGGGGGGCGGGGCCGAGGCGTCTTGGGAACCGGGCGGCTCCTCCTCGGGAAGCGGCACGGGCGGATACCGCGTGGTCCGACTCCGCGACGTGGGCCGCGTGGTCGACGGCTTCGCCGAGCGGGAGTCCATCGCGCGGTACGGGGGTGAGGAGGCGGTGGGCATCCTCGTGTTCAAGGAGGCGGGCGCGAACACGGTCGCGGTCGCCGGGTCGGTGCGCGGCGCTCTGGCAGAGATCTCCGGCGAGTATCCCTCCGTGCGCTTCGACGTCGCCGACGACCAGTCGGGCTTCGTCGCGGACTCGATCTCCAACGTGGTGCAGGCGCTCTTCCTGGGGGGGCTCCTCGCCTTCCTGGTGCTCTTCCTCTTCCTGAAGGACCCGCGTTACCCGGTGGCGATCGCGCTGGCGATCCCGATCTCGGTGGTCGGGACCTTCGCGCTCATGGACGCGGCCGGGGTGAGCCTGAACATCATGAGCCTGGGCGGGCTCGCGCTGGGCGTGGGGATGCTCGTCGACAACTCGATCGTCGTGCTCGAGAACATCTTCCGCCACCGCGACGAGCTCGGCGAGGGGGCGCTGCAGGCCGCCTCGGCGGGAGCCGAGGAGGTGCAGTCGGCCATCACCGCGTCGACGCTGACGACGATCTCGGTCTTCTTTCCGATCGTCTACGTGGAGGGCGTGGCGGGCGAGCTCTTCGAGGATCTCTCGCTGGCCGTCGCGTTCTCGCTCGTGGCTTCGCTCCTCGTCGCGCTCACCTTGCTCCCGTCGCTCGCCGCGCGCTTCGCCGGGGCCAGCGACGGCGACGCAGGCCCGGACGGCGACGGGGCGCAGGGGAGCGGGCCCGCCCCGCGCCGGGCCGGCGGCCCGCTCGCCTCGATCGCTCGCGCGGTCGCGCGTCCGCTCGTGCTCACGAGCCAGGCGCTGGCGGCCCTCTTGGGGCTCGTCCGGGAGCTCGTCGGCTTCTGGCTCGAGGTCTCCGGGCGGGTGATCGCCGTCACCGTAGGACCCCTCGCCAGGCTCTTCGATCGCGGCTTCGAGCGCTTCGCCGGCGCGTACCACGACGTGCTGGAGCGGGCGCTCGACCGGCCCCAGCGGGTGCTCGCGGCGTCCGCCGCGGCTCTCGCGCTCTCGCTGTGGCTGGGCGCCGGGCTGCAGCGGGATCTCCTTCCGCACGTCGACCAGGGCGCGCTGACCGTCCGCCTGGAGCTTCCCGAAGGCAGCGCGCTCGCCGCGACCGAGGCGGCCGCCGAGACCATCGAGGCGGCTGCGCTCTCCGACCCCGAGGTCGAAGCCGTCTTCAGCAGTGTCGGCCGGGACGTCCGGGCCTACGCCGAGGGAGAGCAGGCCACCGGGCTCCATACGGCCTCCCTGCAGGTGCGCGTCGCGCCCGGCGGCGTGAGCGACGAGGTCGCCGGCCGGATCCGAGCCCGCGCCTCCGAGGTGCCCGGCGCGGCGCTCGCCGTGGAGACCGGTCAGGCGACGGCGCTGGGCACGATGCTGGGTGGCTCGGAGGCCGACGTCGCGGTCCGTGTGCGGGGTGAAGATCTCGAGCGGCTGCATGCCGTGGCCGGGCAGGTCGCGGCCCGGCTGGCGACCGTCGGCGTGCTCGGCAACGTCCGCGTCGGAGCCGAGCGGGGCCAGCCCGAGGTCCAGATCGAGATCGACCGCGCCGCCTGCGCCTCGTACGGGATCGAGCCCCGGGCGGTCGCGGAGGTGGTGGACCGCGCGATGCGCGGCGACCCGGCCACCGAGTTCGTCGACTTCGACCGGAAGATCGATGTCGTCGTCCGCTATCCGGAAGCGCTCCGCTACTCCCGGCAGACGCTCGAGGGGATTCGAGTCGAAGGGGTCCCGATCACGCAGCTCGTGCACATCCGGGAGGCGGTCGCGCCGGCCGAGGTCCGCCGCGAGGACCAGGCGCGCGTGGTGCCCGTCTAC
>JBFFWJ010000539.1:0-2710 GCA_041570315.1 Longimicrobiales bacterium
CGCCGAGCACGGTGAGCATCGGCGTGCAGCGGTTGCGCCTGATGCAGGGCGAAACCGTGCTCATGGACGTGCCCGAATCCACCGCTTCCAACGGCGCCGGCGAGCGCATGGGCAGCGAGTGCACGCCGAGAGGCCGGCACATCGTGCGGGCGAAAATCGGCGACGGCGCGCCTCCGGGCAGCGTGTTCGTCGGGCGGCGAGCGACGGGCGAGACGTTTCACCCCCGCATGCGCGAACGCTTTCCGGACAGGGACTGGATCCTCACACGCATCCTCTGGCTGAGCGGCTGCGAGCGCGGGCGCAACCGGCTCGGCGAAGTGGACACCATGCGCCGACTCATCTATATCCACGGCTGCCCGGACGATGTCGTCCTCGGCACCGCCGGCTCCCATGGCTGTGTGCGTATGCGCAACTCGGACGTGATTGAGCTATTCGACCGGGTGCCCGTCGGCACCCCGGTGGTAGTGGCGGAGTAGATCGCCGCCCGCCCCGGAGAAGTTGCAGACGCCTGCCCCACTTTCGTCCTAATGCATTGATCGTGGAAGGAATCTGTGTGAAAAGGGTGCCCCGGTGGAGCCGCGCGCGCCGGCGTCGGGCATTTACCCGCCGCGGTCCTGAAAGTAGTATTGTGGCCCGCCGACGGGTAACGGGTCGGCCCGGGCTGGGCCGGGCCGCGGGCCTCCCGTAACAGGGGCGGCGAATCGCCCCCGCAAGCGCCATGGCAAGACGTGAAGGGGTCATCGAGAAATGGTCGAAAGCAGTGAACAAGCCAGTGTCGAGACGCGGGTTCTGTCCGTCGTGAAGGAGGTGCTCGCGGCTCTCGGCAAGCCCGACGCGCTGATCGAGCTCGTCCCGGACCGCCCGGGTCACGACCGGCGGTACGCGGTCTCCTTCGAGCGCGCCCGGGTGGAGCTGGGGTGGCAGCCGTCCGTGGCGTTCGAGGAGGGGCTCGCGCGGACCGTGTCGTGGTACGCGGACAACCGCGCGTGGTGCCGGACGGTGACGGCCGCGGCCCGGGGCGCGGCTACCGGGTGAGCACCACGATCACGGTCGTCACGGAGCCCAGGATCGCGACCAGATCGGCGATCAGGCCCCGGGTGTCCAGGCGGTCCTGCGGGTCCTTCGCGGGCACCGACACGACGCTTCCGGGGCCGGGCACCGGATAGCTCGACCAGAGCAGGACCTTCGAGCGCGTCCGGGCCTGGCCGTTCGCGTAGCGGACGGAGAGCCGCCCCTGGTCCGCGTCCCTGCGGAAGCCTCCGGCGTTCTCGATGTAGTAGTCGAGGTCCTCGCCCTCGCGGTAGAGCACGGTCACCGGCGAGTTGACCGCCCCCTGCACGACCACCGTCGGGGAGTACATCGGGACGTGCAGGGAGTCGCCCGGCTGGAGCACGAGATCCTCGTCGCCGCCCGCCCCCGAGAGCGCGGACGGTAGATCGAGATCGATGCGGCCAAGGCCCTCGCGATCGCGGAAGAGACGCGCGCCCTCCGGGTAGGCGGTGGGCAGGAGCCCGTTCGCCCGGGTCACGAGATCCGAGACGCGGTCGTCCTTCGTGAGCAGCGTGTACTGGCCCGGAACCGGCACCTCGCCGGTGATGCGCACGGACTGCGGCATCTCGAAGTCCGGCTGGCGCAGGATGACGACCTGGTCGAAGGGCTCCAGGACGAGCTCGGGGCTCGAGCCCGCGGGCGGGAAGGCGAGGCCCGGCGGACCCTCGACGCGGCCGGCCGCGTCGCGCCGGCTCAGGTAGCTCGAGTCGAGGGGGACGCGCAGCCGGTCGGCGAGCTCGCCGCTGACCCGGTCGTCGGGCAGGCGCGAAACCTCGGCTTCGCGGAGGTCGGCGCCGACCGTCGGTCCCCGGGCGAGGAGGAGGAGCTCCCTCAGCGTCATCCCCTCCTGCCAGGGGAAGATGCCCGGCGTCTGCACCATCCCCGCGATCGTCACGTAGTAGGCGTCGGAGAGCGCGGGCACGGCGTCCACGACGATCGAGTCCCCGTCCTGCAGCCCGACGGGGGGAACGACCACGCCGCCCAGGTGACCGGCCGCCGTCGGGTCGGAGGAGGGACGCAGGCCGAGATCCACCGCCACGCGGTCGCTCAGTCCGGGGCCCCGGTCGCTGGGCCGGGCGACCCGGTGGATCGTGATCCTCTCGCGGTTCGCCTCCGGCGCGAAGCCGCCGGCGGAGGCGAGCACGTCGAGGAGGTCGTCGGCCTCCGCCAGCTCGTAGATCGCCGGGCGCTGCACGCTGCCCGCGACCTGCACGCGGCGGCCTCGGAGCGGGACGAAGACGACGTCGCCCTGCTCGAGGCGGACGTCGCTCGCAACCTCGCCGGAGAGGAGGTACGGGTAGAGATCGAGCCGGAGCTCCTCGCCCGACCGGCGCCGGAGGCGGATGTCGCGCAGGTTGCCCAGGTTCGTGGGCCCTCCGGCGGCGTAGAGCGCGTTCATGACCGTCGCCACGCTGGAGAGCTGGTAGGCGCCCGCCTGCGTCACCTCGCCGCTCACGTAGGCCTGGATCGTCCGGAGCTGCGTGATCGTGACGTCGAAGGTCGTGGAGCCGCGGTCGATCCCGGAGTACACCCGGGCCAGGCGCCGGCGGAGCAGGGCGCGGAAGTCGGACATGGTCAGGTTGGCGACCGAGAGCTGCCCGACGTCGGGAATGACGACGAACCCCTCCCGGGTCACGAGGAGCTCGCGCGCCAACTCGAC
>JBFFWJ010000540.1:0-2700 GCA_041570315.1 Longimicrobiales bacterium
CGGCGCGAGGACATCCCCCTGCTGGCCGAGGCCTTCTTCACGCGCGTCGGCCGGCGCGCCCACGCGGCCTGCTCCCCGCTCGCCATGCGCCTGCTGCAGGCCCATGCGTGGCCCGGCAACGTGCGCGAGCTCTTCGCCGTCCTGGAGAGCGCGCACATCCGGGCGGGGGAGCGCCGCATCGAGGCCCAGCACCTCCCCGCCGACGTGCGCGAGTCGCGGGACCGCGAGCCCGGCGGGAGCGAGCGGTATCGGCGGGAAGCGCCCTCGGGCGACGAGCGCGCGGCGATCGTGACCGCGCTCGCCGAGACGGGGGGCGCGCGGGCCGCCGCCGCCGATCGCCTGGGCATGAGCCGGACCACGCTGTGGCGCAAGATGAAGGAGTACGGGCTGGACCGAGCCTAGCGCCGGCCGGGGACATCCGCGAGGGCCTCGCCAGGCGCGCCCTTGTCACCGCTCCGCGCCGGGGCGTACCGTGGGCGGCTCGTCGGCGCCGCGGACTCGCCCGGGACGCCGGATACGGAACCGGAGACTCGAGCCTGCTCCACCGGGCGGGTCCGAGCCGGGGGGAAGCGCACATGTCCAGTCGCACAGCACCGTCCACCCGCACCCTCGTCACCCACCGCGCGCTCGGCCCCGGCTTCGCGCCCGTCACCGGCCTCGCGCCCGTCACCGGCTTCGCGTCCGTCACCGGCTTCGCGTCCGTCACCGGCTTCGCGCCCGTCACCGGCTTCGCGCCCCTCGCCGCCCTCGCGTCCGTCACGGCAGTCGCGCTCGTAACCGCCCTCGGCGCCCTCGCCGCAGTCGCGCTCGTCACCGCCCTCGCGCCCTCGCCCGCGCTCGCCCAGGCCGCGCCGCCCTCGGCCGTCGAATGGCGCTACATCGGCGGCGACGCCGGCCACACCCGCTACTCCGCGGTCGACCAGATCACCGCGGAGAACTTCGAGGACCTCGAGATCGCCTGGATCTGGAGGGGCGACAACTTCGGCCCGCGGCCCCTGGGGCCGCCGCGCTCGACGCCGCTCTACGTCGACGGGCTGCTCTACACGGTGGCCGGGGAGCGCCGCACGGTCGTCGCGCTCGATCCCTCGACGGGGGAGACGATCTGGACCTACCGCGAGCCGCACACGACCCGCTTCGAGCGCGGGATGCGCAACGGCTACGGCAAGGGTGTCGCCTACGGCGAGATCGACGGCCGGGGCGTCATCTACGTCATCAGCCCCGCCTTCTTCCTGCACGCGCTGGACGCCCGGACGGGCCGGCCGCTGGAGGGCTGGGGCACGCGGGTCCCGCTGCCGGGCTTTCCCGAGACCGGCGTGGTGGACCTCCTCCCGGACCTGCTCGAGGGATGGGGCCCGTGGGAGCGGTGGCAGGGCGGGCCGTACGACCCCGACTTCGGCATCCCGAGGGAGCTCGGCCACATCACCTCCTCGTCTCCGCCCATCGTGGTGAACGGGGTCGTGGTGGTCGGCAACTCGGCCGAGCAGGGCTACAACCAGACCCGCATCGAGATGGTGCCGGGCGACATCCTCGGCTACGACGCGCGCACGGGCGAGCGCCTGTGGAAGTTCCACGTGATCCCCAGGCCCGGGGAGCACGGCCACGAGACGTGGGAGAGCGACGCCTGGTCGTGGACGGGAGACGTGTCCTCGTGGGCGCCGATGTCCGCGGACCCGGAGCGGGGCCTGGTCTACATCCCCACGAACCCGCCCACGATCGACTTCTGGGGCGGCTTCCGGCCCGGCGACAACCTCTTCGGCACGAGCGTCGTCGCGCTCGACGTGCAAACCGGGGAGCGCGCGTGGCACTTCCAGACCGTGCACCACGACATCTGGAACTTCGACAACCCCACCGCGCCGATCGCCCTCGACGTGACCGTCGACGGACGCCCGACGCCGATCGTCGTCCAGGCCACGAAGCAGGGCTTCGCCTACACCTTCGACCGCGAGACCGGTGAGCCCGTGTGGCCGATCGAGGAGCGCCCGGTCCCGCAGTCCGAGGTCCCCGGCGAGCGGCTCTCCCCGACGCAGCCCTTCCCGACGAGGCCCGCCCCCTACGAGATGCAGGGGCTGACCGAGGACGACCTCATCGACTTCACGCCCGAGCTGCGCGCCGAGGCGCTCGAGATCGTGCAACGGTACCGGATCGGGCCGATCTTCAACCCGCCCATCCAGACCGGACACCCCTCGGGTCTGCGCTCGTTCGTGAGCTGCCCGAACGGCGCGACCAACATCAACGGGCCGCCCGCGGCGGACCCGGCGTCGGGCGTCCTGTTCGTGCCGACCCGTCGGGGCTGCCGCTCGGAGAACATCGTTTCGGGCGCCGAGCTGGATCTGCCCGACGACATCATGACCACCGGCACGACGATCGCGCGGTGGGCCGTGGCGAACCGGGGAGACTTCCGGGGGCCCCGGGGACTCCCGATCTGGAAGCCCCCGTACAGCCGGATCGTCGCGATCGACATGAACACGGGGGAGCACCTGTGGGCGGTTCCGAACGGGGACACGCCCGACTACATCCGCGAGCACCCCGACCTGCAGGGCGTCCCGCTGCCCAACACGGGTCGGATCTCCTATCCGATCGTCATGACGACGCCGACGCTCCTCGTGACCGCGGAGGGCGCCGGGGGCGCCGCCGTGCTGCACGCGCTCGACAAGCGGACGGGCGAGCGGGTGGGCACCGTCGACCTTCCGGCTCCCGGGC
>JBFFWJ010000541.1:0-2698 GCA_041570315.1 Longimicrobiales bacterium
CGTCTCCGCCCACCTCGACACGGTCTTTCCGGAAGGGACCGACGTGCGCGTCACGAGGGAGGGCGCGCTGCTGCGGGGGCCGGGCATCAGCGACGACGCGCGCGGCCTGGCGACGCTGATCGCCCTGGCCCGCGCGTGCGACAAGGGCGGCGTGCGCACGGGTGCCCCCGTGCTCTTCGTGGCGACCGTCGGGGAGGAGGGGCCGGGAGACCTCCGGGGCGTGAGGCAGCTCTTCGCCGAGGACGGGGCGGCACGCCGCGCCCGCGGCTTCGTGTCGCTCGACGGGGCGGGCATCGAGCGGATCGTCGCCCGGGGCCTCGGGTCACGCCGCTTCCGCGTCGCGGCCCGCGGCCCCGGGGGTCACTCCTGGATGGACTGGGGCACCGCCAACCCGATCCACGTCCTCAGCGGGGTGGCGGAGCGGCTGGTCGCCCTGCCCCTGCCCGAGCATCCGGTCACGACGCTCACCATCGCCCGCTGGGGGGGAGGCAAGAGCATCAACGCGATCCCGCAGCACGCCTGGCTGGAGCTGGACACGCGGAGCGAGAGCGACGAGCGCCTCGACGCGCTGGAGAGGGCGCTCCGTCTCGTCGTGGCCGACGCCGCCTCCGCGGCGCCGTCCTCGATCGAGCTCGACGTGCAGCCCATCGGCCGGCGTCCGAGCGGCGCGACGGCACCGGACGGCGAGCTGGCCCGCGCGGCGGTGACCGCCACCCGCTTCTTCGGCCACGACCCCGACCTCGCGCTCTCCTCCACGGACGCGAACATCCCCATGGAGATCGGCATCCCGGCGATCACCCTAGGCTGCGGCGGCGAGGCCGGGAAGGCTCACACGACCGACGAGTGGTACCGCGACACCGGCGGAGTCGACGGCGTGCTGCGGGCGCTCTATACGGTGCTGCTGGTCACGGGCGTGACGTAGCGCCTCAGCCGGCCTCGCCCGCCACCACCGAGTGGTCCGTCACCAGCAGCGTTCCCCGGGCGTCCGTGATCTGCACGGCCTCTCCGAGGATCGAGTCGTGGAGACGGCTTCGGAGCAGCTCGGCCCGCGGCCCGACGACCACGTCGCGCAGCTCGCAGTCCACCGCCGACGCGCCGGCCTCCAGGGTGACGTTCGGCCCGATGCGTCCCCCGCGCACGACCACGCCGGCCTCGAAGCGGACCGGCTCGATCACCTCGCACCCTTCCACGCTCGCGCCGGCGTCGATCCCGCCCCGCCCGACCTCGAGCAGGTGCCCGTTGGTCTCCAGGAGCGTCTCCGGCTTGCCCGCGTCCCACCACCCCTCGACCGGCGCGGTCACGATGCGGCTGCCGTGATCGACCATGTACTGGAAGGCGTCCGTGAGATAGAACTCGCCCGACGGACCCGGGTCCGAGGCGAGGGTGTGGTGGATGCCCTCGAACAGGAGCTCGTGCTCGCGGATGTAGTAGAGGCCGATGTTGGCGAGCCGCGAGACCGGCTCGGACGGCTTCTCGACGATCCGGGCCATGGTTCCGTCGTCGTTCGTGACGATCACGCCGTAGCGCTGGTAGTCCTCGACCTCCTTGGCCCACAGGACGGCTCCGCACTCCGCTCCGAGCGTGTGCACCGCGCCGTAGTCGACCTCGAAGACCGCGTCGGCGAAGATCACGAGCAGGTCCTCGTCCACGAACGGCTCGGCGAGGGCGATCGCACCCGCGGTCCCGTCCTGGACCTCCTGGAGGACGTAGTGGGCGCGCAGCCCCGGGTAGGCCCGCTCGAACCACTCCTGGAACGCCCACCGCAGATGTCCCACGATGAAGACGATCTCCTCCACGCCGATCTCGACCAGGTCGTCCACGAGGTAGGACAAGACCGGCTTGCCGGCGACCTTCAGGAGCGGCTTGGGGGTATGGTGCGTGTGGGGGCGCAGGCGCGTGCCTTTGCCGGCCACGGGGATCACGGCTTTCATTCTGACGAAGGTGGTGGCGGGGGTAGGTCGAGGGCGACACACTATACCTACAAGGGGGAGGAGGTGGCAGTGGGCTCTCGGGGGGGCACACGGATGAGACGGCGCTACGAAGTGAAGCGGAGGGGGCAAGCCCTGGGGCTGGCGGCCGCGATGGCCGCCTGCGGTGGCCCTCCGGCGGACGGCCAGGTCCGCCCTCCGCCCGACGACGCCCGCGGGCTGCTGCACGTGTACGAGATCGCGCCCGAGCAGGTCCAGCAGGCGAGGGAGGCGGGCTTCATCGAGGTCAGCGGGAACGGCGCCGTGACCGTGCCGCCGGATCGCGCCGCGGTGGCCTTCGCCGTGGAGACGCGAGCCGCGGCGGCCAGTGACGCGGCCGGGGCCAACGCCGACGCCATGGACGCCGTGCTCGGCGCGGTCCGGCGCGCCGGCTTCCCGGGACTGGAGATCGAGACCTTCGGCTATTCGCTGAGGCCCGAGTACTCGAGCGCGCCCAACCAGCGGACCCGGGACATCGTCGCCTACACGGCGCTGAACAACGTGCGGGCGACAACCTCCGACGTGGAGGAGGTGGGACGGATCATCGACGTGGCGATCGCCGCGGGGGCGAACCGCGTGGCGAGCATCTCCTTCTATGCGTCCGATACGGAAGATGCGGAAGCCGAGGCGCTCGCCCGCGCCGTCGAGGACGCCCGCGGCCAGGCCGAGGTGATCGCCCGCACGCTGGGCTACCGGCTGGGGCCGCCCCTCGAGGTGCGGGGCGGGCACCA
>JBFFWJ010000542.1:0-2693 GCA_041570315.1 Longimicrobiales bacterium
GAGGTAGTGATCGAGCGAGAGCGGCCGGACGGACGCGGCCTGGGCGGCCGACGTCGTCGGCGCCACGGCCAGCGCCGCGACGAGGGCGGGCAGGGCGCGGAAGGCGACGCGGTGCGGGGTCATGGCAGCCTCCTACGGATCGCTGCGGGGCACGGGCGGACCGGGACGGGCGAAGGTACGCGCCGCTCGGCGGGCTCTCAACGGGGCGTCGCGCCGCTCGGCGGGCTCTCGACGGGGCGTCGCGCGACCCGGCGGGCGCTCGACGGGGGCCCCGCCCCCGCCTGCCTGCCCCTCACGGGGGCCGCGGCGGGCTCACCCCGCCCCGGCGCCCTCGTCGCGCCGCTCTTTCCCTCGGCCCGGGCGGCCCGCATGATGAGCCCGGGCGCCTGGGCCCGCCCTCTCGACTCCTGGAGGTACTGTGAACGGCACCGGCTTTCGGGCCTCGGCGGGCGTCCTCGCCGCGCTGGCCCCGCTCCTGATCGGCCTCGTGGCCCCGCGGGCCGCCGCGCAAGCCCCGTATTCCATCGAGGACGTCCTCAGCCCGGGCTTTCCGTATTCGTTGGTGTCGGCCACCGGCGCGGACCGCATCGCCTGGCTCGAGTACGAGCGTGGGATGCGCAACGTCTACACCGCAGTGCCGCCGGCCTTCGCCCCCGTGCGCCTCACCGGCTGGCTCGAGGACGACGGCATCGACCTCCAGTCCCTGCAGATCTCCGAGGACGGGGAGATCGTGACCTTCCTGCGCGGGCACGCGCCCAACCGTCAGGGATGGGTCGCGAACCCGACGAGCGACCCGCGGGGGGCCGAGCGGGCGGTATGGGCGATGAGCACGCGGGGCGGGAACCCCTGGCGGGTGGTCGAGGCGCGCTCCTACAGCCTCTCGTCGGACGGGCGCTGGGTCCTCTACGAGCGGGATGGGCAGATCCACCGTGCGCCGGTCAACTCCGGGCTCGACGGGGCCGCGGAGGCGGGCACGCCCTTCTTCCTCGCCTACGGAAGCAACGGCAATCCGGTCTGGTCCCCCGGCGCCGACCGCGTCGCCTTCGTCAGCGATCGCGGAGACCACGCCTACGTCGGCGTCTACGACGCGCGCAGCCCCGCGATCACGTACCTGGCGGCGGGCGTCGACCGGGACACGTCGCCCGCCTGGTCGCCCGACGGGACCCGGATCGCCTTCCTGCGCCGCCCCGGAGACCCGTTCGGAGCCCGGGCCGAGCCCGGGGACGCGGACCCCGCGGAGCTGCCCGCCGGCCTGCTCGAGTCGGCCTTCGCCGAGGGCCACACGTTGGAGATCTGGGTCGCCGACGCCCGCACGGGAGAGGGCCGCCGCCTGTGGATGGCGCCCCCCGGGGAGGGTGGCTTCTCCGACGTCCGGAGCATCCTGTGGCAGGGCGATCACATCGTCTTCGAGGCCGAGCCCGGCAATTGGCGGCACTGGTACTCGGTCTCGGTCGAGCGCCCGGCCGAGGAGCCGGTGGAGCTGACCCCGGGCGAGGGCTTCGTCATGCAGGTCGCCTTTTCGGCGGACGGCCGACACCTCTACTACTCCGCCAATCACAGCGACATCGACCGGCGGGACCTGTGGCGCGTGCCGGTCGCGGGTGGGCGGCCCGAGCAGCTCACCGAGGGCGACGGCATCGAGACCTATCCGGCCGTGCTCGCCTCCGGCGACGAGGTGGCGGTGCTGTACGCGGACACCCGGCGCCCGCAGTCGGTGGCGGTGGTGCCGAGCCGGGGTGGCGCCGCGCGCGTCGTCACCGCGCTGCCCGGCGAGTTCCCGCTCGGCGCGCAGGTGGTGACCGAGAACGTCACCCTGGCGGCGGAGGACGGCCTCGAGGTCAACAACCAGCTCTTCCTGCCCCCGGACCTCCGGCCCGGCGAGCGCCGCCCTGCCCTCATCTTCATCCACGGGGGCTCGCGCCGGCAGATGCTGCTGGGATACCACCACCGGCACTTCTACCACATGGCCTACGCCATGAACCAGTACTGGGCCTCGCAGGGCTACGTCGTCCTGTCGGTCAACTACCGGAGCGGCATCGGGTACGGCAAGGAGTTCCGGGAGGCGGAGGGGCGCGGACGGCTCGGAAACACGGAGTACCGGGACATCCTCGCCGCGGGCAAGTACCTGCAGACCCGTGACGACGTGGATCCGGAGCGGGTCGGCCTGTGGGGCCTGTCGTACGGGGGCATCCTCACCGCGCAGGGCCTCGCGCGGAACTCCGACATCTTCAAGGCCGGCGTGGACATGGCCGGCGTGCACCTGTGGGGCGACTCGCTCGATCCGGAGTCGGTGTCGTACCGGGCCTCGTCGATCTCCGAGATCGAGCGGTGGACGTCACCGGTGCTGCTGATCCACGGCGACGACGACCGCAACGTCGACTTCTCGCAGACGGTCGGGCTCGTCCAGCTCCTGCGCGCGCACGACGTGCCGTACGAGCTGATGGTCTTTCCCGACGACGTGCACGACTCGCTCCTCTTCCACCGCTGGATCGAGGCGTTCGAGGCCTCCGACGACTTCCTGGCGCGCCACCTGCGCGGGGACGGAGCCGTCGCGACGGACGGGTCGGGCCGGCGCTAGTGGCGTGCAACCGATGTTTGGTGCACACCGGGCGTGGGGAGGCACGGCGAGGCCAAGGCGGGATGACCTCGTCGCGGCCCCGGTCCGCTACGGGCCGACTCCGGCCCGAGCCCCC
>JBFFWJ010000543.1:0-2676 GCA_041570315.1 Longimicrobiales bacterium
GGCCCTGCTCGAAGGCACCGGCCAGGAACCGGCTGAGGAACGACTCGTACAGATCCGCAACCAGCAGCCGGGCCTGCGGCTTGACGTCGCCGCCGCCGCCGCGCTTCCGGGGGGGGCGGACACGCGCGTCGGTGAGTCCTGGGAGGTCGCGGACCTGGCCTCCACCTCCCCTTCGGGGGCGGGCGGCGCGGCCGTGCGCTCGGTGGTCGAGAACGGCCCGCTGGCCGGGTGGACGCTCACCGAGCTCGTCGAGCGTCACGGTGACGCCCTCCTCGGCGGTCTCCCGACGTCCTCGGCGGGAGGCTTCCCCCTGCTCGTCAAATACCTCGACGCGCACGAGAACCTCTCGGTCCAGGTGCACCCGTCGCCGGAGTACGCGGCGCGGCACCCCGGCGCCCACGTCAAGTCGGAGGCGTGGTACGTGGTCCACGCCGAGCCCGGGGCCGCCATCTACCGCGGCGTGCGCCCGGGGACGAGCCGTGCGGCCTTCGAGCGGGCGCTTCGCGACGGGGAAGTCGACGAGCTGCTCGTGCGCGTGCCCGCCCGGCCCGGCAGCTGCCACGTTCTGCCGAGCGGGACGTGTCACGCGCTCGGCCGCGGGATCCTGGTGGCGGAGGTCCAGACCCCGTCCGACACCACGTTTCGCCTGTACGACTGGGGACGCCGCGGCCGGGAGCTGCACGTCGAAGCCGCCCTCGAGGCCATGAGCTTCGCCCCCGATGACGGGTCGCCCCCGGAGGCGCCGGCGGTGCGGGAGCCTTCGGGGGGGACGACCCGCGCGCTCATGCGCTGCGCGCACTTCGGCATCGACGAGTGGAGGGGTGACGCCGGGCACGAGCGCCACGTGGCTTTGGGTCGCCCCGAGGTCTGGATGGTGATCGAGGGGTCGCTCGACATCGCATCGGGCGCCGACGGGGTCGTGACCGTGCCCGGCGGGCGAACCGTGGTGCTCCCCGCCTCGCTCGGCAGGGGCGAGGCGCGGATGACGGAGACGGTCCTGAAGCAGCGCGTCACCCTGGCGGGAGGACGCGCGGACGGCTGACGCGGCTTCCCGGGCCGGGGTCGGGGGATTCGCGAGGGCCGCCCCGAACGGGCTCGCGCGCGCCGCGCCGAACGGGCTCGCGCGGGCCCCGGGACTGCGCCAAGTTGCGCCGGATCGACCCGCGCCCGGAGCAAGACCATGCCGAGACAGGTGCCGCCGCCCGCTCCCTCCGACGAGGAGCTGAACGCCTACGCCCGGACCCGCTACGCCCTCCTCGGGATCGACATCTCGGTGCTCCCGGTCTCCGACGAGGACGCGCCGATGGACCAGGAGCGCTTGCTGGAAAACGCGCGCTCGATCCTGCGACAGGACGCCGGGGCCGCCGACTTCCCGATCGACCCGCAGTTCAACCTGCCGGTGGCCCACCCCGCCCCCTTCGTCGCCTGGACGGCCGAGTGAGCGCCGCGGGCGGTGCGGGGCCATCGGAGGGCGGAGAGGCCTCGGTCCCACCCCAGGACGCGACGGTGTCGAGGAGGTGGTTCCTCGACCGCATGGCCTGGGTCTCGTCGGCCGCGGTCGCCGGCACGCTTCTCACGCCCCGGCCGGGCGGTCTCTCGGGACGGACCACCGTGGCGGGTGCGGCGCTCCGGGGCGTGCGCGCGCCGCTCGGGCAGGTCGACGATCCGACCGAGCTGACGCTGGCCGAGACGATGACGGCGCTGCGGGCGGGCACCCTCACCCCGCAGGAGCTCGTCCGCGCGCACGCGGATCGGATCGAGCGCTTCGACCCCGTCTACCAGGCATATGCCGCGCGCCCGTCGAGGGAAGACCTCCTGCGCAGCGCGGGGGCCGTTCCTGCCGACGGTCCCGATGCGGCGCTGCGGGGCGTCTGCCTCGCGCCCAAGGACAACTTCTACACGGCGGACCTGCTCACCGAGGGCGGCTCGCTGGTCTTCGAGGGCTTTCGGCCCGAGTACGACGCCACGGCCGTCGCCCTCATGCGGGCCGCCGGCGGGCTCGTCGTCGGCAAGGCCCAGATGGGCAACCTGGCCGGCGGGCGGGCGCGTCGATACGGCACGACGATTCCGACCACGCGCAACGCGTGGGCGCCCGACGACGATCGTCTCAGCCCCGGGGGCTCGTCCTCGGGGACCGGAACCGCGGTCGCGGCACGCCTCGCCGTCGCCGGCATCGGGACCCAGACCGGGGGGTCGGTGATCGGACCCGGGAACGCGCAGGGGCTCACGTGCATCAAGCCGACCTTCGGCCGCATCTCCCTGCACGGCGTCATCCCGCTGAGCTACACGCGCGACCACGTCGGTCCGATGGCGCGCAACGCGCTGGACGCGGCGATCCTGCTCCAGGTGCTCGCGAAGCCCGACCCGCGCGACCCGCGCACGCTCGGCCTGCCGCCGGCGCCGAACTACGTGCTGGCGGCCACGCCCTTTCCCGGGGACGCGCCCGCGGTTCGCTGGCCGACCCGCATCGGCGTGTGGCCCGGCTACCTCGAGGACGACGACGACCGCGTGGTCGAGCTGCGCCGCGATCTGGTCGCCAGCCTCGAGCGGAACGCGACGGTCGACGTCGTGGGCGAGGTGACGCTGCCGGAGCAGTGGGAGGAGCTGACGTCCGGGGCGCTCGGGGGCTCGCACGGCGACCCCACCGCCTTCTTCATCGAGCATCTGCGCCGGGAC
>JBFFWJ010000544.1:0-2672 GCA_041570315.1 Longimicrobiales bacterium
GGCAGGTAGCCGAGCACCGCTCGGGGCCGCGCCTCCGTGTCGCTGATCGTGACGCCTGGCGAGCCGTCCGCGAGCACGGTGAGCCGGATCCGCTCCCGGCCGTCGCGATCCGAGAGCGCGAGCTCGGCCTGGCCCTCGGAGTTCGTGGCCAGCCGGCCGCGTGCCACCCCGTCGGTGTCGCGGAGCACGATCTCCTGGGCGGACACGGTGTCCACGACCCACGCCCCATCGTCGGGCAGGACCGTCCAGAGGGTGACGGCCAGCGCGGCCAGCGTGACGCCGAGGCCCGTCCCCAGGAGCAGCGTCACCCAGCCCACGCGTCCGCGGTTCGCCTCGATGGACGAGAGCCGTCGGTCCAGCCGCGCTTCGAGCTCCCGCATCCGATAGTCGGACGCGGAAGACGTCTCCGCGGTCGACGCTCCCGCGTCTCGCATCGGGTTGTTCATCGGCTCAACTCTCCGTCAGGAATCCAGGTGGGGTCGCGTGACCGCCGGGAGGGGGTGGCGGATCCGCGTCCGCTCGGCCTCGCCCGGCCCCCGAAGGCAGGAAGTAGCTCTGACACGCCCGCTCCAGGAGGTCGGGGCTCAGCCGGGCCTCCTGGCCTCGGTACGCCGCCAGGTCGCACAGGTGATCCAGCACGTCCCTGGGATGGCACCGCCGCGGCTCGATCGCCCCCCTCCCGTAGACCTCGCCGAGGAGGTACTCCACGGCGCTCCGGTCGAAGGCGATGCCCCTCTCCTCGCAGCAGTGCCGGAAGATCCGCTCGTACTCGTCGGGGCTCGGGCCGGGAACCTCGATCTTGTAGTGGATCCTGCGGAGGAAGGCCTCGTCGGCCAGCGCCGCCGGCTCCAGGTTCGTCGAGAAGATCACGAAGCAGTCGAAGGGCACGACGATCTTCCGGCCGCTGCGCAGCGTCAGGTAGTCGTGGCGATGCTCGAGCGGGACGACCCAGCGGTTGAGGAGCTCCCGTACGGGGACCCTCTGCCGGCCGAGGTCGTCGACCACCAGAACGCCGCCGGCGGCCTTGAGCTGGGGAGGCGCCTGGTACATCCGTCCGGCCGCGTCCCACTGCAGGTCGAGCTGCTCCAGGGTGAGCTCGCCGCCCGCGACGACGAGCGGCCGCTGCGCCTCGGCGTAGCGGCGGTCGTGCTCGGGGATCGACCGGAGGATCTCCCGGCGCAGGTCGCCCGTCTCGTGGGCGACGGTCGAGGCCGCGCGCTCCGTCGGGTCGTCCGCGAGCTCCGGCCCGGCCTCCGCCACCCAAGCGGCCAGCGGGTCGGCGGGAGCGCCGAGGTCCTCGCCGAACGCGTCCGGGTCACGGGCGTCGAGGCGGTGATGGACCGGATCGTACACGATCATCACGCTGCCATCCACGAGCACGCTGTAGGGCACGTAGTACCGCTGGCCGAAGACCCGTGCGATCCGCTCGGCGACGAGTGACTTCCCGTTGCCGGGCGCCCCGTAGAGGAAGAGGGACCGGCCCGAGCTGACGGCCGGCCCGAGCAGCTCCAGCATCGGCTCCGGGACGACGATGCCCTCGAGCGCGCCCCGGAGGACTTCTTCCGCGACCCGCGCCTGGCCGATCGCCTGCAGGTCGACCCAGCGCCGGAAGTCCTCGAAGGGCACGGGCGCGGGGCCCACGTACCGAGACACCTCCAGCTCCTCGCGCGCCCTCTTCCTCCCGGCGCCCGTGAGCTTGAAGACGTACTCTCCACGGTTCGGCCCCGTCGTGGCGTGCACCTCGACGAAGCGACGCTCCTGGAGCCGCCGCACGACGTCGTCGAGCAGGGCCATGGGAAGGGCCAGCATGTCCGCCAGGCCGAAGCCGGGAACCGCCCCCCGCACGTGCAGCGCCTTCAGGACGAGGCCGGCCACGAACTCCTCCGACAGCCCCGCGTCCTCGAGGGACACGGGCGCCGGAGGGGCCAGCGAGGAGGACCGGAGCCGCGAGGGCCGCGCACCGTCCGCCCCGCGGAGTCCGGTCGCCGCCGCGTCGTCCACATCCTCGGGCGACGAGCGCGCCCAGCCGGGCACGTCTTCGTCGGGCGCCGCGTGCGCGATGTTCTGCGTCCGTTCCATGGGTCAACTCCAGCTGAGGCGGACGCCCGGAACCGTTCCGGTCTCGTCCAAGCGGCCGGCGGGGAGCTCGAGCGCGTGAACGGCGTCGTCTCCCCCGAGCCCGACCCTCCACGGCTCCAACCGCGAAATCCCCCGCACGACGGTGCCGTCGGCGGCGAGAAAGGCCACGTCGATGGCGTACGCCATCCCGACGGTATGAACGGAGCCGCACTTCAGGAGCAGCAGGCCCTCGTCCTCCCGAATCGGCGGGCGGGCGAGAAGCCCCCGGAAGCGTTGCCACCAGGACTCCGCCACCGCGATCCTCGACCCGACGCGGATTCCCGACCCGTCGTGCACCACGTGAACCTCCTTCATCACATCTCCGCCAGCGCCTGGACGACCTGGATCACGGCGGGCCCGAGGATCACGACGAAGAGCGCGGGAAAGACGAAGAGGACCAGGGGGAAGACCAGCTTGATCGTGGTCTTCGCCGCGGCCTCCTCGGCGCGCTGACGCCGCTTCTGGCGCAGCGTGTCGGCCTGGACCCGGAGCGCGCGCCCCACCGACGTCCCGAAGCGATCCGTCTGGATGAGCGTGGAGGCGAGCGCCTCCAC
>JBFFWJ010000545.1:0-2671 GCA_041570315.1 Longimicrobiales bacterium
GCCGCCGAGGCCGAGGCGCCGGCGGAGGCCGAGGCCGACGCCGCTGCGGAGGCCCCCGTGGAGGCCGAGGCTGAGGCGGCCGCCGAAGAGGCTCCGGCGGAGGCCGAGGCTGAAGCGGCCGCCGAGGAGGAGCCTGCGGAGGCGGAGGCCGCTGAGCAGCCCACCGCGGAGGCCGCGAGCGAAGAGCCCGCCGCCGAGGCGGAGGGTGCGGAGAGCACCGGGGCGGAGGAGGCGGAGGGCGCCGAGGGCGAGGAGGAGGCCAAGCCCGAGTAGGGCTCGGATGCCCTGACGCCATGGGTCGGCAAGACCCCCGCTTCCTCGTCGTGGGGCACCTCAGCAAGCCGCACGGGACCAGAGGGGAGCTCTTCGTCTGGCCGCTGACGGACCACCCCGAGAGCGTGTACGCGCCCGGTGCGGTCGTTTCCCTGGGTGATCCGGACGACGACGAGCCGGACCCCGATCTCCCTCCTCTGCGCATCGAGGCGGCCCGGCCCTTCCGGCGCGGATACCTGGTGCGGTTCGACGGCGTCGAGGACCGGACCCAGGCGGAGCTGCTGAGAGGCCTGTATCTCTTCCGCCCCACCGAAGAGCTGGTGCCGCTCACCGAAGGCGAGCACTTCCATCACCAGCTTCTCGACCTCGAGGTCGTTACCGTGGACGGAACGGTGCTCGGCAGGGTCACCGAGGTGTACGAGTTGGCCCCCGCCCACCTGTTGGAGGTGACCGGCGAGGGAGGCCAGCGGCTGATCCCCTACCTCGATCACGTGATCGTGGAGGTCGACGTGGACGCGGGCCGCATGGTCGTCGATCCACCCGAGGGTCTCCTCGAACTCTGACATCCCACCGACCGGCACGGGGGCGGTCGCATGCGCATCAACATCGTCTCGATCTTTCCGACCTTCTTCCACGGCCCGCTCGGGCTGTCGATTCCCGCTCGTGCGGCCGAGGCGGGACTGGTCGAGTACCGCCTCGTCGACCTGCGCGACTACACGAGCGACCGGCATCGCACGGTCGACGACGTGCCGTACGGGGGAGGAGCGGGGATGGTGATGAAGCCCGAGCCCTTCTTCGAGGCGGTCGACGCGCTCGCGCCCGACGGACCCATCGTGCTGCTGTCGGCGCGGGGCCGGCTCTTTCGGCACGCCGACGCGGTCCGCTACAGCGTGGCACGGGAGCTCACGCTCCTGTGCGGCCACTACAAGGACGTGGATCAGCGCGTCGCCGACCACCTCGCGACCGAGGAGATCTCGCTCGGCGACTTCGTGCTGTCCGGTGGCGAGATCGGCGCGCTCGCCGTCGCGGACGCGGTGGTCCGGCTTCTCCCGGGAGCCATGGGCGACCACGATGCGGCCGCGAGCGACTCGTTCTACGACGAGCGCCGCCTTTCCGCGCCGTCCTACACCCGCCCTCCCGTCTACCGCGGCCACGAGGTGCCCGAGGTCCTCCGCTCCGGCGACCACGCCCGGATCGAGTCGTGGAGAGCGGAGCAGGCCGAGCGCGTCACGCGCGAGCTCCGACCGGACCTGCTGGAGGACTGAGCCCCGGGCGGGCGCTCAGTTCATCAGCCCGATCCTGCCGTCTTCCGTCCACTCGGGCCGAGGGCCGTCGGCCAGGATGCGGACCGCCTCGACCGCGGCGTCGACGAGGGCGGCCATGTGCTCGAAGTCCACCCGCTCGACCTCGTCGGACGGGCGGTGGTAGTCCTCGTGGAGGTTGAAGGAGGACAGGGTGTGGGCGGGGATCCCGCGCCTCGCGAAGGCGATGTTGTCGCTCCGGAAGAAGAAGTCCTGCTCGGGCCTCGGATCGGGCACGATCGGCGATCCGGCGGCGCGCAGCCGGTCCCCCATCGTGGTCCGGTCGTACCCGGTCAACCAGCCGCGACCCGGGCCGCCGGCCTCCGGATCCGGTCGCCCGATCATCTCGATCTGCAGGTCGGCGACCGTCCGCTCGAGCGGCGCCACCGGACGCTCGAGATACCAGCGCGTCCCGAGGAGGCCCATCTCTTCCGCCGTGCTGAGCAGCACGACGACCGTGCGTCGTGGGGGCGGACCCTGCGCCAGCTCCCGTGCGATCTCGAGCACGGCCACCGTGCCGGAGGCGTCGTCGTCGGCGCCGTTGTAGATCGAGTCTCCCCCGACCGCCTGCCCGATGCCGACGTGGTCGAAGTGCGCTCCCATAACGACGACCTCTTCGCCCACCGCGGGGTCGGAGCCCCGGATGATCCCGACGACGTTCGCTTCGCCATGGAGGATCCGGTCCGGCGGGAGCGTGTCGAAGTCGAGATCCTCGGACGGAAGCGCGAGCCGCTCTCGGCGTCCGCCCGGCCCGGCGACCTCGAGGCGCGCGAGGGGCACGGGCTGCAGGTACCCGTCCTCGCCCCCGGGCTCGACGCCGTAGCGCTCCAGCTCGGACGCCAGAAAGGCCGCGGCCCGGTGCGCCCCGGCGGTTCCGGTCCGGCGTCCCTCCATCGAGTCCGCCGCGAGCGCCGAGAGCAACGTCTGAAGGCGTTGGGCACGGGGGAGGTCGGCGTCGTCGGGGGCGGCCGGGCAAGCGGCCAGAGCTGGTCCTGTATTCAGTTGATTCCTCCTCCTCATCCTCATCCAGCGAGTGGTCCAGGCTGGACTCTCGGGCGTCTGTGCTCTCCGGTTTGACAGAGGATCGTGCGCCCCAC
>JBFFWJ010000546.1:0-2669 GCA_041570315.1 Longimicrobiales bacterium
AGCCTCCTCATCGCGCCTCCCCGCCATCACGGAGCGCGTCCGCGGCGGAGGTGTCGGCGGCGATCGCGTCCGTCTCCAGCGTGTCTGCGCGCAGCGTGTCCGCGGCGAGCGTGTCCGCGACCGAGGTGTCCGGCGCGAGCGTGTCCGCGGCCGAGGTGTCCGGCGCGAGCGTGTCACCGGAGAGCGTATCCGCGGCGACCGTGTCCGCGGCGAGCGCGTCCGCGCGCAGCGTGTCCGCGGCCGAGGTGTCGACCGGGGACGCAGGCGCCACTCCGCCCGGGGCCGCCCCGGATCCGGTCGGCGCGCCCGGCAGGGGAAGCCGGTGGCGGGGATCGGCGAAGGCTCCGACCGAATAGCGGAAGATCGCGCGGTCGCTCATCTGCGTGACGTCGGGAGCCAGGTGCGGCGGGCGGTCGAAGGCGCGGGTCCCCAGCAGCTCCTCGGGCCGCAGAAGGTGCTCCACGACGTGCAGCCCGATCGCCTCTCCCGCCGGCATGACGAGCTCCAGGACGACCGCGGGATCGGGCACGCCCCAGTGCTCCAGCCACTCCAGGTCCTCGGGGCTCGACAGCGCGCGGCCGTTGATCGAGAGCACCCGCGTGTCGCCTCGCTCGTCGAAGGCGAACGCCAGAACCTCCGCGCCGATGCGCGAGCCGACGCTCATCGTCACCCGGCGAACGTCTCCCTCGACCGTGTCGCGCGTGAGCACGACCCGGGGCGGCTGGGCCGAGACCACGCGCGCGTCGTCGATCGGGCGCGGACCGGGCTCGTACCCGAACCCCGACAGGTCGCGCCCCCGAGGGAAGATGCCGCCGGCACGCTCCCGGGCCCACGCGATCGCGTCGGCATCGAGGGAGTCCGCCGTGGGATCGGTCACCCACATGGCCGCGCCCGTCCCGTGCTCGTAGACGTAGGCCAGCGTGCTGGGAGCCGGCCGGGAGCCGTTGGGGCGCGAGGTCAGCAGGCCGAGGCCCAGCGCGGCCGCTCCGACGAGGAGCCCGGCGAGCGGCGCCCACCAGCGGTCCGGGTGCCCGAGTCCCTCCAGGGCCGGGAGGCACAGGTACAGGGTCACCGCCACGAGGGCGGCGAGCGCGGGCGCGAGCCTCAGGGTGAGCGCGAGCCAGACCAGCTCCGTGAGGGGCACGAGGAGGAAGAGCACGGGCACGGCGAGGAGCAGGGCCGCCAGCCAGCCCACGAAACGGTCCGAGCGCTCGCCCAGGAGCGCGAGCAGGATCACCGACAACGCCGCGGCGAGCGCCGGCCACTGCAGGTTCATGGCCGCCAGCGGCATCGCGAGCCCGAGCGCCACGGCGGCCGTCAGCGGCACCACGACGGCCCCGAGCGCGAGCTCGAGCGCGGTGACCCAGCGCCGGGCGACGAAGTGCACGACGATCACGAGCGTGAAGGCGATCGCGGCGATCGTGACGACGTACCATCCCTCGCGATGAAAGAGGGACCCCTGAAGGCTCCCCATCTCGGGGTGGAAGCCC
The DNA here is from genome assembly GCA_041570315.1 of Longimicrobiales bacterium. GTDB lineage: Bacteria > Gemmatimonadota > Gemmatimonadetes > Longimicrobiales > Gaopeijiaceae > JBFFWJ01. The sequence continues at coordinate 1,491 of JBFFWJ010000546.1, forward strand.
GGCAGCCAACGCATGAGCCACCACGTCCCGCCGGCCGCCAGCGCGGAGCCGACCAGGCTCAGCGCCAGGCCGACGCCGATCCGGGACGGGCGGGCTCCGGCGCGGCGCGCCACGAGGAAGCCTCCGATCAGGAGGAGGACGAGCAGACCGCTGAGCGCATACGACCAGACCGGCGGATAGGCGACGAGCCCGAGCACGGGCACGGTGAAATAGGCCAGGTTGGGCGCGTTCACCTCCGCGAGGTCCGCCCTGCCGAAGTGCTTGGCCGCGCCCAGAAGGTGGATGCCGTGGTGCTGGAGCGTCGACTCGTCGAGCACCTGGGGCGTGTCGTACTCCTGGTGATAGACGTGCGCGTTGTCGATCGCCGCGAAGTTGAGCCCCTGTTTGCCCGCCTCCCGGAAGGGGGTGAAGTCGGTGTCGTTCGGCATCCGTCGGTAGACGTCGAACGACAGTGAGTTCGCCAACGGATGGGAGTCGAACTCGCGGAGGGCGCGGATCACCCACCCGTTCCGGTCGGCGGTCTCGAACATGATCGAGGGGCCGGCGCTGCCGCGCATCTCCACGGAGAGCACGATCGACACGTCCTGCATCCACGGATGCTCGTCGACGAACGCGCGTGCGCCCAGCAGCCCGAGCTCCTCGGCGTCGGTGAGGAGGACGATGAGGTCGTTGCGGAGCGGCGCCCCCGCGCGCAGGGCGCGCACCGTCTCGATGACGGTCACCACGCCCACCCCGTCGTCGCTCGCGGCGATCGAGATGCCCCGGCCGTCGTAGTGGGCCGTCAGCAGCACCGCGCCGGTGGGGTCGGCTCCGGGGATTCTCGCGACGACGTTGCGCACCGTGGCGGCCTGCGCCCGCCCGGCCCCTTCGAGCAGCGCGGTGGTCGTCTGCACCTGGGGCTCGAGCCCCATCGCCTGCAGGCGGCCGAGCAGGTTGACGCGCACGCGCTCGTGCTCGGGCGACCCGGGAGGGTGGGCGGAGTCCGCGATCTCGATCAGCGTCGCCATCGCGCGACCCGAGGAGAAGACCGTGTCCGGAGCGTTCGCTCCCACCGGCCGGGGCAGCCCCGTCCGGGTGCTCGCCACCGCGGCGATGGCCACCAGCGCGACCAGCGTCAGCGGGCCCCGCCACCTGGGGCGCGGGGCCTCCTCCGGCTCCTCGGTGGCGGGCTCGCCACCG
>JBFFWJ010000547.1:0-2651 GCA_041570315.1 Longimicrobiales bacterium
GAGCCTGCCTCATGTGCTTCTGAATGGTCCGCTTCGCGACGTGGATGCCGAGCCTCAGAAGTTCCCCGCGGATCTTTTCGGCGCCCCAGAAGCGATTTTCCAACGCCATCGTGCGGATCAGGCCGGTGATGCCGAGGAAGTGGTCGGCGTGCATGTGCGTGACGAAGATCGCGGCCACGTTGAAGCCCGTCCCGTATCGCATCATCTGGCGCTGGGTCCCCTCCCCGCAGTCGAAGAGGAAGAGCTCACCCTCTCGCTGCAGGGCCAGCCCGGAGACGTTGCGGCCGACCGTGGGCCGGGCCGCGGCCGTGCCGAGAAAGGTGAGACGGATCATCGTGTCGCGGAGCCGGCGGGGACGTGCGAACGGCCGCCCGCGCGGCCGCCTCGCGCCCGTGCGGACCCGGTCATGGTAGTCGGGCCCGAGCCGGCCCGGAACCGGCGCACGGGTGCCCGCCGCGGCCGGGGCTACGAAATGCGGAGCTGAATCCGGAGGAGCCGCCCGGGCTGCGGGAGCCCGCATTGGTCGAAGACCACGGCGTCGAGGACGTTGCGAAGCGACGCCGACAGGTCCATCCGGTTGAGGGCCCCCCCGCTCCGCAAGCCGAGGGAGCGCCGCACGGACAGGTCGACCGTTCGACTCGATCCGAGACGCTGCAGCGCGCCGATCTCCGGGTTCTCGCAGCGCTGCGCCCCGACGAAGCGCACGTCACCGCCCCCGCGGACGCTCCACGGAAGCGGCACGTCGAGGCCGAGCTTGCCCACGACCGAAGGCTCGTACTCGAGCCGGACCTCGTTTCCGTCCTCGCCGAAGCCCTTCACGTCCTGGACCGTGACGTCGCCGGTCGCCGTGACGTCGCCGAGCGCCGCGACCAGGAGCACCTCGAGGCCCGTGCTCCGAACCTCGTGCTGGTTGACCCGCTGAAACCGGCTGACCCCGTCCGAGCCGACCACGCTGCGCCGCACGATCCCGTCCGCGAGGCGGTGGTGGAAGCCGACGACCTGGATCTCCCCGGACCGCCCCGTCGCGGTGAAGCCGAGCTCCGACCCGACGAGGGCCTCCGGCCCGAGGTCGGGGTTGGGCTCGAATCGACCGAGGGCGTCCGAATAAAGCTCGCGCAGCGACGGGAAGCGGGCGCGCCGGCTCACGCCCCCGTGCACCAGCACGCCGTCGGCCACCAGCGAGCGCACCCCCAGGCGCAGCCCGTGGTCGGCGAGTCGCCGCAAGGGGGTCTTGTCTCCCGAATCCGGCGTATCCGCCCCGTCCAGGGCCGCGCCGAGCGTCAGGGCGGTCAGGTCGGCGGCGCCGAGCCGCCACTCGGTCTCCACCCCCAGGCTCCAGAGCCGCTGACGGTAGCCGTTCCGCCCGCCGGGCGTCAGCACCTCGTCGTGGTGGACGTCGGCGTAGGTCGCCGAGGCCCGCAGCTCCCCCCTGGTGCCGATGGAGTGGTCGCCCAGGAGACGCGCGGTGACCACCCGATCGTCGGACGCCTCGGCTTCCTGCACCGTGCGGTAGTCTGCGGTCGCGAACCGCTCGATCAGGGTCGAGCCGACGTCCACCCCCAGGCTCGCCTCGAGATCTCCTTGGCCCAGCCCCGTCTCACGCTGCCCCGTGCCCCCGGTGAGGGCCGCGATGAGCCGCCTCTGCTCGGGGTACCGCCAAAGGCGGGGCGCGTCCTGGTGCGCCTCCGGCGGGACGCCGCGCTCCACCTCGTAGCCCGACGCCGACAGCGAGCCCCAGGCGCCGTCGTCGGAGCGGTAGCGCGCCATGACGAAGGCGTCGGCGCGCCGCGTGTCGCTGTTGAGGCGCAGCGCGTCCTCCGCGAGGTACTGCGGGCGGATGCCCGGCTCGTCGGCGAGTCCCGAAGCGATGGGAAATCCCTTGCGGTCCTGGAAGCCCGCCCCGCCTCGGATGACCCACTGACCGTTCCTTCCATCCGCGAGCCGCCCGCCCGTCAGCGACACGCTGGTCCCTCCCGTCTCGTCGAGCCCGAGACCCACGGCCAGGGGGTCGATCGAGGACTCGCGCACCCGGGTGCGCGCCACGTCGACCTCCACGACGCCGCCGAGGGTGTTGGGTCCGTAGAGCACGGACGACAGGCCCCGCACGAGGGTCACGTTCCGGGCCGCGGTCAGCGGGATGATCGAGAGGTCCGAGCGGTGGTCCCAGCCGAGCGTCAGCGGCACCCCGTCCATGAGGATCGCGATCTGCCGATCCTCGGAGCCCCGGAGGGCGGGCTGCGCCTCCCCGCGGCTGTTCGTGCGGATCTGGACGAGCGGCATGGCCCGCAGGACCTCTTCCATGCTCGGCGCCGGAGGGCTGCCGAGCGAGTCCAGCTCGATGATCACGCTGCTCGAGCCCCCGCTCGTCAGCGCCGGTCGCGCCACGCTGACGGTGAGCCCGCCGAGGAGCCGCACCGAGTCCGGCGGAATCGTGTCCGGAGGGTTCTGCCCGACCGCGGTCGCGGGCGTGGCACCCCAAACGGCGATGGCGAGGAAGATGCTTCGGTTCATCGAGCGCTCACGCGGACGTGACGGACACCGTCGGGTAGGACGCCCGGCTCGTTTTGTTCCCCGAGCCCCCGGCTCCCCGGCGATCCTCCCGGAGACCGGAGATCCCCGCCCCTCCGGCCCTCGTCGAAGGCGCCCGGTAC